>NZ_JAUBTN010000017.1:0-113363 GCF_036705055.1 Microcoleus sp. CZ3-B2
TCTCCCAATCCCCCCCTCACCCCCTCTCCCCATTTCCCCCTCGCCCAATCCTGCCAACAGTGCTCCGCTGGAAAATTTAGAGGGATATTACCAGCAACTAGAAACACTGCTGCTGAAAATTGGATATTTGCAGCCGCACACAGCAGCGAGTCGGATGGAAAAGTTTCGGCGTTTGTACAATCGCGCCTATCCGACAGTGGATGAAGTCGCCATGCTGCGGGGCACTCTCCGCCAAACAGATTGGGCAATAAAAAATTACGCGCGATCGCCAGTTTCTGATACTCTGGATGCGTTGCCGGAAAATCCAGCGGATAGCTAGGAGAAATGCAGATAATTTGGGAGGTAAGATTGAGGCTTGTTGGCGAACAGGATTTACCCGCTTGTCACCAAAGAAACCGGGTTTCTTGACTAAAAACCTCAAATTCACGGTAATTTCCCGGCAAGAAACCCGGTTTCTACCACGGGTGCGTTTCCGATAAATCTAAAATTCCCAATCTAAAATCTCAAATTGATTGGCTGACAACCTAAAAAATCTTAAACTTGAAATTTACAGCGCAGAAGGAGTAAGACGTGGCAGAGCGGTTTCCCAAACGATCGATATTATCAGTGATGTCCTCGATAGCCTCTACCAACTCCGGGCCACAACCGCCTAAATCGGGCAAAACAAGTCAGTCTGGCAAATCCGGCCGCCGCCGCCCGCCCCAACCGCCAAACGGCCCAGAAATTCCAGCATCCGAACCTGCCACTTTATCACCGCAACCAAGCCGCGTCACGAAAATTAGAGCCAATTCTCCCGCGCCTTCCCCCGAAGAATTGAATGCACAGGACTTTTTGTCCGATCCCAAATCGGCAATTAACCCTAGAAAACCCAAAACTACCAAAATTTCGCAGTCGAAAAGCCGCCAATCGCGCAAAAAAAATCTCGCGGCTGTCGATTTGTTCGATTTTCCACAGCCAAGTCTGGAAAATGTAAGTTCGATCGCCAGCAATCCCATCAACGAACCCGAAACTACAACAACCCGCGCCCCCCGCAAAAGTCACTCCAGTGCGCCCCCAACGGCTATTCTAGAGCTGGAAACAGCCCCAAAGGTCAAAAAAGCCCCTGTGCCGAAACCGCGCCCGCAAGGGAGCAATAGACCGGGCAAAAAATCTGCTGTTCCCAGGGTGCCGCCGTTGGTGTACGCCACTCGGTTGTTGATTTTGGGAGTTGGGATTGCGGTGATTTGCGGTACTCTGCTGTCGGTGGCGAATGCTGTGAATCGATCGGCTGTAGCGACACAAGAAACGCCCGCACAGCCAAAAAACCCAGCCGACAGCGCAGTTGCAGCCCCGCTGGCTTCAGAAGCCCTACAACTGAATCAAGAATTAGGAGCTTTGAAAACACAAGTTCAGGTGATGGCAACAGAAAATCCTACCTTGAATGCGGGGATATTTTTAGTTGATTTAGATACTGGAAGCTACCTAAATTTTAACGGCGACGTGCCTTTTTCTTCAGCTAGCACGATTAAATTGCCGATTTTAGCAGCTTTTTTCCAAGCAGTTGATGAAGGCAAAGTGCGGTTAGATCAGGTGCTGACGCTGAAGCCGGAACATATTGTGGGCGGTTCTGGACAAATGCAGGACGATCCGGCGGGTACGAAATATTCGGCTTTGGAAGTTGTCACAAAGATGATTGTAGTCAGTGACAATACGGCGACAAATATGATGATTGAATTGTTGGGAGGTGCTGAGGTTTTGAATCAGCATTTTGCCGCTTGGGGTTTGAGGGCGACGGTACTGCGAAATAAGTTGCCGGATTTGGAGGGAACTAATACTACTAGCCCGAAGGATTTGATTAATGTTATGGCGCAGATAGATCGCGGAAATTTGGTTTCGGTTAAGTCGCGCGATCGCATTTTGCAAATCATGCGGCAAACAAAAAACGATACTTTGCTACCGAGAGGTTTGGGGGAAGGTTCAGTTATTGCTCACAAAACGGGTAATATTAATACGATGCTGGCCGATGCGGGGATGGTGGATTTGCCGAACGGGAAGCGTTATTTGGTGGCGGTGATGGTGAAGCATCCGGTGGAAAATGAGAAGCCTGCTCAAAGTTTGATTCGGGATATTTCTAAGATGAGTTACCGCTATTTGAACGACGGGGAAACGCCTGCAGATTCAAAGGTGAAAATTAAAAATTAATTAATTCGCCTTAAAATAGTTTCGCAGTCAGGACTTGAGTTCGCACAACATCGGAGGACTAAAATCCTAACTGCGAACCTATAACTTAGAGGCTGTTCGGACAATTTTTCACTCTTCCGGGATCCTGAGTGCGAGTGCTGTAGACTTCAGAAAGTATAAATGATTTTGTATGATGAAATTACACGCCCCAATTGCTTGTTTGCTAGCGCTTTCAACTTTAGCTGCGGGAGTTTCTCCCGCATTCAGCAATCCCCTTCGTTCTGCTGAAAGCGAAGTGACGGATATTACGGTTATTTCCAACAATATTGAATTGAATCGCGCGAAAAATTTAGCCCGTCAAGCAGCAGAAAATGCTAATGGTGGTTTGGGAAAATATCGAGCGGAAGCGGCGATGCACGGTGCTTCGGAGGAGTCGCCTTTTGTTGATAATGGGGATGGTTCTTGGACGTTTACTTTTCAAGGTCACAAACCGGGTGCGTCTGTTTATACGGTGGAGACGGTGGTGACGGTTTTTCAAGATGGGAGGGTGAGGGTGGATTACAACGGGCGGATTCGCAGTTCGTTGAATTTCAGGTAATCGATCGTAAAAGTATCATTTCAGCCACCGGCGATGGCTTGAGGCAAAAAAATTAACATCCCTCAAAATTAATCACAGCAAGCATTACAGCGTTTGCGGTCATCGTTTTTTTTCGGCACTGCACCTCAAACCCTTGCTGTGCAAGCAATACAGCCGAAAAGCTTGACCCCTCAAAAAAACACCTACCGATGACCGCAAAAACTCATGAATCAGAACCGGGCTATAAAACTCCCACTGCTGAGAGTTCCTCAGCCTCTTTCTCATCCATCTCGTCGAGTTTCTGCCAAACTTCGTGCATCAATTCATTCAACCCAACTCGACTCACAGCGGAAATCAACAAAACCGGAGCACCGCTAATTTCTTGCAATCGCCCGATCGCACTGGCAATTTCCTCATCCTCAAGATCGATCGCATCCACCTTATTCAAAGCCAAAATCTGCGGCCGCCGTGCTAAACCACGCCCGTAGGCCTTCAACTCATCCTGAATTGTCATGTAATCTGCGATCGGATCTTCATCAGTAATATCAATTAAATGCAGCAACAACCGAGTCCGTTCAATGTGTCGCAAAAACTCATAACCCAAACCCGCACCTTCGTGAGCCCCGGCAATTAATCCCGGAATATCAGCAAAAACAGTACCGTCACCAGTCGGCTTTCTAACTACCCCCAAATTCGGAATTAAGGTTGTAAACGGATAATCTGCAATCTTAGGACGAGCCGACGACAAAGCAGAAATCAGCGTTGACTTACCAGCATTAGGCAAACCAATAATTCCCACTTCAGCTAATAGCTTTAATTCCAGCCGCAAAAACTTGTGATCGCCTTCCTTTCCCGGTAACGCATAATCAGGAGCCCGGTTAGAATTCGTCAAAAAACACTTATTACCCAAACCGCCCTTGCCACCTTGAGCAATACAAATAGTCTGTCCGGGAACCACCAAATCTGCTAAAATCGCCTGAGTTTCGGCATCGTAAACTACCGTACCGCAGGGAACCTCGATCGTGCGATCGTCCCCAGAAGCCCCAGTCATATTCTTCGGCGCGCCCCGCTTCCCGTCTTGAGCTTTAAAAATCCGGTTGTACTGAAAATCTAGCAGCGTTTGCAAACTTTCCACCGCCACCACAAACACAGAACCGCCGCGCCCGCCCGTACCGCCACTAGGCCCGCCCGCCGGCACATACTTTTCTCTGCGAAAAGCGATCATACCGTCGCCGCCCTTACCCGCCACGACTTGAATATCAGCTCGATCGATAAATTGCATAATTTAATCAATAGTAATCAGTCAACAGTCATTAGTCATCAGTCAGCAGTCATCAGTGTCAACTTAAGACTAAAACCTTTGGTATCTCTCGTTTTCATCCGAGTCTCGCTCCCCCTCGCATCCCCCTTAATCAGGGGAACTTTGAACACTTCCGGTTCTCCCCTCGTTAAGGGGGAGTAGCGAGTTCTTCCTGCTGGGCGATCGATAACTTAATCGTCAAACAGCAGACTCATACTAGCTTTAACGTTAATTTGACACTAATGGTTAGTATAATACCAGATTCCAGTAGAATATTGCTCTTTTTCTTGAGAATGCTGAGGCTGCCTAAAAAAGTCTAATCGCGAATTACAGTCGCTGGAAAAATATAATTTTAACAACAAATTTGCTATTAGCAGGACTTACCCACAAAAATTGAATAAACCGAGTTTTTCTACTGGGGCGGATGGCTATAACGATTCTTTTTTCCAGAAAAACCCGGCTTTTTGCATCCCGGACTAATTAGCAGTCATTGGTTAATCGTTACATTCATTAATCCCAGATTTCGCAATGTCTAAATGACCAATGACCAATGACTAATGACCAATGACCAATGACTAATGACCAATGACTAATGACTGCTAACAATATGACGATACATCTTCCTGACAATCATCTGCTAAATAGCAGAGAGCTCGAAAGCGCATCCCCACCAACTGTTCGTAAAGCGGGTTAATCTTGCACATCGCCGGAATGTGGACGATTTTGTGCCCGAACAATACAACATCTCGCTCAAACGGACATTGTGGCGGAATCATTTTGCAGACAAAATGTGCCACTTTGGGATCGTGAATTTCCCAGCCGTCCAGCCAATCTTTAACCGGTTGCAGGACGTTTTTGTGGTGTGGTTTGCGTAGGGGAGATGACAGGGGTGTGCCGGCGGGGACGGAATTTGAATCAAAGGCTATTTGGCTGTTTGGCCCTTGGGGGTCGCAGTTGCTGTCTGCGATGGTGTGTCGCAGAGATTCGATCGCCTCGATGTTGTGACCCAAAGCTGTGCAAAACTTGTACAGTACCTCATCTTCGCTCAGCGAGTACGTACCGTCTGCTAAGGCTACCATGACTGCTGTTCTCAAAAAATTCTCCCCGTTGGCGGTGCCTTTGCCTAACACAGCAGCTAGTTCCTCTGGCGCAATCGGTTCAAACTCTGTCTCAGCAGATACTGGATGTAATTCATCCTGAGTTAGGTTCGCAATGATTTTTTGCTCGTTTTCGTCAAAGTTGCCGTCAGCCCAAGCAATTGTCAGCAATCCGCGCAGCCAAGCGGTAATTTCTTCATCGGTGCAGTTGGTTTTTGCGTTACTCATCAGCATTTCTAGTGGGATGTCGCAGTCCTTTTCTTGGTTTGGAGCGGGAGAAATATTCCCCTCTAAATAATTTTTACTGCTTTTTTGGTCGATCGAGCTTTTTGTTGAAGGTTTGTGCCTGAAGATTGCTCCAAACGCTTGTAGTGGACGTGTTAAAAGCATATTTGTGTCTCAGGAGCTTCGCTGATTAGCGAGCTAATTTATTGGGTAGTTCTACTCCCCCAAAATGTCATCTATCGGGAGGAATAGGTTTGTTCGATCTTGATTGTAGTTGCACGGATTCCAGATGGCGATCGAATTTTTCGCAAAAAATCACAGGTTTGTTAACATAGGAGCTGCTAAGAAACCGAGTTTCTCCCACACGGGCGATCGAACTTCGCTATGTTTACATCTTAATATATATTTTTGTAAATTTTTGTATATCGGCTGCAACATTTGACCGCGAGCCGGCTTGATGATTTGGGAATAAAAAGACTTGATGTGGCTGTTAGCCTGTGTTGTCAAAGGTTTCGATTGCTGTGTTAGCCTCGAAACGATGGGATTGATTAAAAAAATTACTCCAAAAGAAGTATAAAATTTGTTTGCCCAGCCGTCTTTGTGAGGTGGGGATATGTGAGATTGTCGATCGAATTTAGGGATTTTTGAGGGTGGGGGACCAGGTGGCTAGCTTGGTATCAGGTGCGTCGCTGTGAAATTATCGATCGAATTGAGGGATTCTTGAGGGCGGCGCACTCTACAACTGACAACTAACAACTGACAACTGACAACTGACAACTAACTACTGACTACTGACTACTGACTAACTGCGGCGACACAAAATCCAGCGCAATTCCATTGGCGGGCGGGCGTTTGCCATCGGGAAAACATCTCTACCGGTTGCCCAACTGGGAAACCAGGGGGTGGGCGGCCAGGCTGTTTCTGGTAGGTGGTGGCGTTCGTACTCCCACACCAACTCGTTGGATATTGGGACTAAGGGCAACCCTTCCATTGCCGCGGCGAGCTCACCGGGCGTGAATAAAGTAGACCAGGAAAGTTGGGCAACTTGTCGCACGAGGGCATCGGGCTGGTAGTCGCCGACGGTTAAAAATGTGCTGAACAGCAACACGCCTCCGGGAGAGAGGAAGTCGCACATTTTGGCTAGGAAAAGCCGTACTTGATCGCTGTCACGAAAATGCGAGATGACTTCGGCGGCAACTGCGAGTTGGTAGCCCGCTGGTTTCATCCGCATTAAGGGGTCGAGCACGTCGCCTTCGGTTACTGTGACGGGAAGGTTTTCGGCTGTTGCTGCTGCTTTGAGTTGTTCTGCAAAGCTTGGGGTGAGTTCGATCGCATCTACAGCATAGCCCAATCGAGCCAGGGGTAAGGTGTTGCGTCCGGTACCGGCCCCCACGTCTAATATGCGGATGCGATCGGGATTTCCCAATTTAGCAGCCGTTGCCATCAATTTTGCATCTGGATGAGAACCGAACAGGGGAGGTTCTCTGGTGTCTACCCAGGTTTTATACTGTTCTCCAACTGTTGAGGTAGTAACAATCACTTTGCAGGCCAAGCCTGTTTGTGGCGGCTGCACTGATTCGTATTGCAGGATCAGCATTGATGCTGTTGAGGTGCGGTAGCCTTGTTCTAATTTAGTGGCTAAAAGCTTTTTGAGTTCCTCCCTGCGGTCTTCTGGCAGGGGTCTGTCGAGGGTGGTAAATAGTTTTTCAATTGATTGGAGATAGTGGTTTAGCATTCCCGGCAGGCAGGGGAAAACTAATTCTCCGCGTGCGGTGGCGCGAGTGTTAATTTTGTAGAGGATGGCTTGCTGGAGAATGTCGGGATTTGTTACCAGCGGTAGTTGTTCGGTTTGGTCGATCGTGCTTTGGGCGCCCATAGGTTCCGGGAAGAAGTTATTAGTTAGTTGTTATTAGTTAGTTGTTATTAGTTAGTTGTTTTTAGTTAGTTGTTTTTAGTTGTTAGTTGTAAAATAATGAGAGCTAATTATACAACAACTTAAGACGATAAAAAAGCAGATTTTGGATTTATTTTGTTTGGTAGCTGAGGATTTTTAGATTGTAGAAAATCCGATTTGAGAGCTTTATTTTGGATAAGTCTCAAATTTCAAATTTCAAATCGACTAAGCCCTAAACCCGAGTGTCTCTGAAAATGGGAGTTAGGATCTCGATCGACTGTGGCGCATTTAAATTGTATGTTGGCCGGCGAGGTGGAAAAAGCAAAGATTCAAGTCTTTTGGCCTTCTCCGCCTCTGTGCTCTATCCCATCAGCCATAACAGCCAATGTATATGGGTAGGAACTAAAAGCTGGGCTTAGTTGCTGCCGGTAAAAGTTACTTCGGGGAACTTCGATTGAGCTTCTGTCATCGGGCGCCGTCTGCCTTCTTCTTGCCAGTAGTTGATGACTTCTGTGGCTTGGTTTAGGATTTCGACGCGATCGTTGTCAGCAATCCAGTGTTTGGCTTCGAGTTCGTTTTTGAGGTCTTCCCACGCATCTTTGCGCGGCCAGAAAAAGTAGGATGTCAGCGGGCTAGTTCCTTTGCCGACAACTTGGTCAACGGCGAGGGCAACATTCTCTTCTAGCCAGAGAACTTTTAAGATGAACTTGGACAAGCAAACCTCCAGGGTTTCGATAGAATTTGTTAAAAATTTCTACAATCGCTAAGCGTAGCACATTCTGTTCGATAATGAGCGATCGGTGATTAAAAGTTTTGTCACGCGGCTGGGTTTCGCGCCCCTTCTGGGCCCTAAATCAATCAAATTTGTGCAAAACTCGCCCCAGTTACCAGGATAATTAAGTTGTGAACAGAGTTATTTTAGTTTTTGATATTGACGGTGTGGTGCGGGATGTGTCCGGTTCCTACAGGCGGGCGATCGCGGATGCGGTGGAACACTTCACGGCTGGTGCTTTTCGCCCAAATTCTCTGGATATCGACTCTCTGAAGTCTGAGGGAGTGTGGAATAATGACTGGGAAGCGTCTTTTGAGTTAGTTTGCCGTTATTTTGAGGCAATCGGGCGATCGAGAAATCAACTCGCTTTCAACTATGACGAATTAGTCGCTTTTTTCCAAAGTCGCTATCGCGGGCCCGATGAGCAAAATTGGACTGGTTACATTTGCGACGAACCGCTGCTGTTAAGTCCGGCTTACCTAGAAAATTTAACGCTTGGCGGTGTTGCTTGGGGCTTTTTTAGCGGGGCGATGCGGGATGAAGCAGCTTATGTTTTGTCAGGGAAACTGAGTTTAAATTCCCCTGTGTTGGTGGCGATGGAAGATGCACCGGGAAAACCAGATCCGACTGGACTTTTCGCAGCAATTGAACAGTTGGAAAACCTGCACGGTTTAGCAAAGAATTTGCCCGTGGTTTATGCCGGAGATACTGTTGCCGATATTTACACGGTGGTGAAGGCGCGGGAATTGCAACCAAATCGGGTTTGGCTGGGTATGGGAATTTTGCCGCCTCATGTTTTGGATGATTCTGTGCGCTGCGAGGCTTATAGTGCAGCGCTGAAAAAAGCAGGTGCTGCAGCGGTTTTGCGGAATGTTGAGGAGTTGACGGCGGTGCGGATTCGAGAATTAGTCAGTGGTTAGTTGTTGGTTGTTATTAGTTATTGGTTGGTTGTTAGTTGTTGGTTAGTTGTTGGTTAGTTGTTGGTTATTTGTTGTTATTGGTTAGTTGGGAAAGTAACAGACCCCTTGATGATTCGGCGGTTGAAACCGCCTCTACAGAAACGATGTCGGCCTGCGCCGGCTGTTTCATAAAGGCGATCGCCAACCCGGATTTGGCATGACAACGAACAACTGCCAACTGACAACGAACAACTAACCAATAACCAATAACAACTAACCAATAACAACTAACCAATAACAACTAACCAATAACAACTGATAACTTTCCCTTTAAGATTATTTTAAGTTCAAGAATTTGTCTAGGGCGCTGACTACAACTGGCGGCCAGCGGCGGGTATTTGCAACCCAATCGAGGTCTTTGTAGCGGGAATCGAGGCCGACTGCGGCTACCCAATTGCTCTCAGCTTCGCCGCGATTTCCAGCTTCCCAAAGACAGGCGCTGAGGGCGGCTCTCATGTCGGCAAATTGAGGGTATCTGCGGACGATGTTTTTCATGTTGCGAATTGCTTCTTTGGTTTGCCCGTTTTGATACAGTGCTAGGGCGTGGTTGGCGCGAGCAAAGGCGTATTCGGGGGCTAGTTCAAAGGCTTTGTTGTAGTCGGAAATTGCTGGTTCCCATTCTCCTAAACCTGCTTCGGCGTTACCTCGGTTGTTGTAGGCGGCTGGATCTTGGGGGTCTAATTCTAGTACGTGATTGTAGTCGGCGATGGCTTCTTCCCAACGTCCTAAACCTTCTAGGGCTGTGCCGCGGTTGAGGTAGGGATCGGGGGCTTCGGGAGCTAGTTCGATCGCCTTTTCGTAGTCAGCAATTGCTGGTTGCAGTTTGTTTTGGCTGACTCTAGAATTGCCTCGGTTGCTCCAAGCGGCTGCTTGTGAGGGAAATTTTTCGATGATTTGAGTCCAGAAAATTTCTGCGGCGGGAAATTTGCCTTCGTTTGTGGCTTCAAAAGCTTTTTGAATGAGTTCTGCTAATTCCTGCTGGGAAGCTGCAATGTCTGCGGGTTGTGATTGTGCGGCGGCGGGCGCGATGTTTCCCAACCAAACTAACCCGGTTACAATTAATACTGTAAAGAATGTGACAAGTGAGCGAATCATTTTTGTTAGTTGAAACTTTACTAAACATATTATTAACCGAAATTGCGGGCGTTGGTTAGGGGATGTTGGAAAAGTCTCGGCGACTTAAGTCGCAGCTAGACAGACAAAACCAGCCTCCGCAGGTTCTGAAACCCTGGATTTTCTTGAGAAAAGTCTCGGCGACTTAAGTCGCAGCTACACAAACAAAACCAGCCTCCGCAGGTTCTAAAACCCTGGATTTTCTTGAGTTGGCGCAGGCGGACTTTGGTTGTGTAGTTGCGGTTTTAACCGCCAGTTTGTGTAGTCGCTAAGGATAATTTAATGAAAAAACGATTGCTAATTTTGGGCGGAACGGGGGATGCTGCTAAACTGGCTGCCAGAGCGTCTCAAATCGCCGATATTGAGGTGGTTTCTTCCCTAGCAGGACGCACTCAGCAGCCTTTTACTCCAAAAACGGGTACGGTGCGAATTGGGGGGTTTGGTGGGGCGGCTGGGCTGGTGGCGTTTTTGGATTGTAGCCCGATCGACTTATTAATCGATGCGACTCATCCGTTTGCGGCTCAGATTTCTGTTAATGCTGCGATCGCTGCTGCTGAGTGCAACGTGCCTCATTTGATGCTGGTGCGCCCTGCTTGGGAGATGGTGGAGGGCGATCGCTGGATTGAAGTTGGCAGCCACTCGGAGGCTGCAAGGGCTTTATCAGGGCAGTCTCAGCGGGTATTTCTGACGATTGGCAGGCAGGAATTGGCGGAGTTTGCTGGTTTGGATGCTATTTGGTTCTTGATGCGGGCGATCGATCCTCCTGCACCAAACACTCCTATTCCTAACGGTAAATTGTTATTAGCAAGGGGGCCTTTTTCATTGAAAGATGAGCGGGAATTGCTGTTAGAAT
Source organism: Microcoleus sp. CZ3-B2 (assembly GCF_036705055.1). Taxonomy (NCBI): domain Bacteria; kingdom Bacillati; phylum Cyanobacteriota; class Cyanophyceae; order Oscillatoriales; family Microcoleaceae; genus Microcoleus; species Microcoleus sp. CZ3-B2. The sequence continues at coordinate 10,951 of NZ_JAUBTN010000017.1, forward strand.
ATCGCATTGATACAATTGTCAGCAAAAACAGTGGTGGCGCTGCTACCTATGCAAAAATTCTCGCTGCTAGGGAACTGGGAATTCCGGTGGTGATGGTGCAGCGGCCGCAGATTCCCAATGTCGATCGGGTTGCTGATGTGGAAGGGGCGATTTCTTGGTTGGTTGAGCAGTTGAATTGAAAATCACAAGTTACGCACTTCCACTAAAGAAACCGGGTTTTTCTGAATCTGCGCGTGACAACGAAATATTGTCGAGAACAACCCGGTTTCTAACCCCCGTGCGTCAATTTCTAATTATTTGTTTTGTTCTCAGTATTCAAAGAGTTAAGATGATTATTCATTTCTTGTAAATATGCTTTTAAAACTGGATATTGCGAAGTTGTTAGCAGCGGGTCTTTTTTCTGGGTGACAATTGTTTCTAAGGGCAGAATCCGATAATTATATTTATTGTTCAGAGTATAGCGCTGTACCCAAGTCGGAATCGTTTTGATGCTGGTAATTTCTGTAGTTTTTTCAGGAAGTTTTTTGCGAATATCGATTTGCAAAATTACGCCTAAGTCTGTATATTTTTGAGTCTGACCGGAAATAAAATTTCCCATTGAATAAATTGCTACAGCTTTGCGGGTTTTCCCGTTTTTTCCGGGGAAGTTAAAGATTTTGTAAGGTTGGACGACGTGGGGATGACTGCCGAGAATGATGTCTGCACCGGCTTTGAGCAGGTTTTCCACTAATTGTTTTTGTTGGGTGTTTGGCTGTCGCTGATATTCGTCGCCAAAATGCAGGGAAATTGCGATTATATCTGCTCCTTGTTTGCGGGCTTTGGCTATGTCTTTGATGATCTTTTTTTCGTCGATTAGGGAAACTAAGTAGTCTTTGCCTTTGGGTATGGGGATGCCGTTTGTGCCGTAGCTGTAGGCTAGCATGGCTAGTGAAATATTGTTTTTGGTGATGATTAAAGTGCGATCGCCCGTAGCTTTCGATTTGGCTGTTCCTGTGGAGGCAATTTGCCGATCGCCCAAATTTGCGATCGTCCTAATTATGCCTGTTTCTCCCCTATCCAAAGCATGATTGTTCGCAGTTGTCAAGATATTAAATCCGGCTTTTTTAGCAGCATCCAGTAATTGAGCCGGTGCGTTGAATAGGGGATAGCCCGTATATCCGCCCGCATCTTTGCCGGCTAAGGGTGTTTCGAGATTTCCCGTTACCCAATCGCCTTTTGAGAGGATGCTTTTAACTGGTGCGAAGAAATTGTCAAAATTGTATGTTTGTTTTTTTGCGTCGTAGCCGGAGATTGTTTGGGTACTGTGCATCATGATGTCGCCGACAGCAATTAATTTTGCTTCTTTAATCTCCGACTTTGGCTTGGCCGGAACAGATGCTGCTGCAATTGGCGATGGCGTCCCGCCCCGCAAGCTACGACTTTCTGCAGGCTGCGTGTTAGTTTTTGGGGTTTGGATGTTGCAGCTTGCGATCGAAAGCATGGCAATTACCGAGAGCGATCGACTAAAATTCATGATTTATGATAGTGATATTAGTTCAAAAAAACAATGCAAGTGCAGGCAATATCCCAACTATTATGTCATCAATTATTCAATAATATAACCCAACACTTTTGGGTGAAAAATACCGGGCAGTTTAAACCAGGTTTTATACAAGCTTGCACCCGCACCAGGAGGCTGGGCGAAGCCGAAAGTCCTGGTGCGGGTTGAATACCGGGCCGTTAAAATTACCTTATTGTCAGTTGGGGTTGCTAATCTATCCAGACGATCGATAATACATCGAATAATTGACCATCTCAAAAAACCGCCCCCACTATCACGAAAAAATCGCTAAATTTCCTATTTCCGCCACCTGTCAAATTGGTCTTCAGAACAACCATTAATAAATTTATTGTTCACCCAACCGTTAAGGATTGTCAAAGTTTCATTAGGAGGATTACCCGAAAATCTCGCCACAATTTTCACCCAATCACCTTGTCTGGTGACGGCCCGAACTCCATCTCCTTTTTTGAGTTTAGCTACAATCGGGTACTTATCGCCGGGGCCTCTACGAATGTTGACAGCCCCACCTTCACCTGTAATAAAAGAGCATTGAGTTTGCTTTTTTAAAGCTTCTACTTTTTGGGAAGAAAGATTTTGCTGTCTGCCAAAAACGGGAAAGCTGTAAAGTGAGAAGCTTAAAGTTGCAACTGCCGCTGCAATGAAAAAGGCTTTTGATTGAGTAAAAATTAGCATTTCTTTAATCTCCTCGGGTTGGAAAAACTGAAGTCCGAACGACCGAACTGTTATTGGACTGTTATTTGATGGAAGCAAACCATTCGGTAATGCCTTGGGCGATCGCCTCGGCTAACTTCTGCTGTTCTGTCGGATTCACAATCCATTCAAATTCTTCGGGATTAATCATAAATCCCAATTCCATTAAAACAGATGGAGTAACTGCAGGACGAGTCATGGCTAGGTTGTTCCAGAATACACCATAGCTCGGACGGTTCAAATTGGCAACTAAATAATTGTGAAGAAACATTCCCAAACTGTGGGCTTGGGGATGAAACCAGAAAGCGCCGACACCTTTAGTATTAATTGCATCGCCGTTATCCGGCAAGGCATTGTAATGAATCGAAATTGCGATCGCCGGTTCTTCTTTTTGAATCATTTCTACCCTCGGCGGCAAATCCAAATCGACATCTTCCACCCGCGTCATTACCACATTTGCGCCCCGATTTACCAATTCTTCTCGCACTAATTTCGACACAATTAAAGCTACTGTTTTTTCGCGATAGCCCGTGGGCCCCACACCCCCGGAATCTTCCGGCCCGCCGTGTCCCGGATCGAGGAGAATTTTGATTCCCGACAGCGGTTTTGCTGACGAATTCGGCATCATGCTGGTATTCGCAGGAGGGTGTTTTAAAGACAACACTAAAGTTGTGCCATCGTATCTCAATTTGTAGCCCCACTGCTGGGCAGACTTGAGATTGAAAGTATATTGTACTTGCAGCGGCGATGTTTGTTGCCATACCAAACTCGAAATTACTGGGTCATCGTCGAGGCGAATAATGTCAGTTTGAGCGGTGGTATTGTAGAGTGTTAATGTGAAGGTACGTTCTCCTTCTTGCACGGTGACTGGGACTGGTATTTCTAAGGGAAATAAAACCTCTGTCCAGCCTGGAACTTGACGCGATCGCGCGCTGCGAATAATCGATCGCGCGGGAACTGCATCCTTGACAATTTGCACTTCTGATGCTTTGATCCAAGCACCGTAATCGAGCCGAATCCATTCTCCCTCGCGCCCGATAACTGTTGCTCGCGTTCCCTTCGGTAGCGGTGTCATCCGAGAAAAATCTGTACTCGCCCCGGTTCTGGCGATACCAGCATCTGCTGTTACTTCGGCTATTTCTAACTCTGCGGGGGAGAGAATAGAAATCTTGCCGGTACCTTGCTGGCTGATAGTTCGATCGTTCATTGTTAGCTCAAATACTGGCACTCCTAAATCAATTTTTTCTGTTTTTGGTAGCGAGGAGTTAGACTCATTTTCGCCCTTGAGCAAGGGTGGATTTGGGGGAGTTATAGCGCAGCCTTGATACTGTTCGATGCTGCTTTTGGCGATCGGGGAATTTTCACCTAGCAGTACAGATTTGTTGTCTGGGAGTTCGACTTGCGATCGCGCTTTTAAAGGAATAGTAACGCCAGCCAATTTTACCGCAACTAAAGCATTCGCCGGGGCGATCGCCCCAAAGCAAATATATTCCCCCGGTAAACTCGCGACATCGACTTTCGGCGTCAGGGAATTTTTAGCAAAAGCCAATCCAGCGGGGACTTCAGGCTGATTTGACTCCCGCGTCACCTTAATTTGAACTTGCTGATTTTCGTAACGCAAGGTAAAGACATTTTCGCCTAATTGCAGGGGAACTGTCGGGGCGAAATGGCCCGCCCCGCTGCGCGGAATTTGTTGGCCATTTACCGATACTTGTCCGGTTGGGGGGGCGGTACCGATTAAAAAAATGCGATCGGCTATTGTTTTGTGGTTGGCGGGAGGATAGGCGACGGACAAAGGTTGAGCGGCCACAGCTACAGAGGCGATCGCCATTATCATCCCAAAGACAACTAATCCTAAAAATTTTCTCATGCTCAATTGAAATTAATTGACAGTCTGTTGGTTATTTATACTCGAACTTGCGCCAAGAAACCCGGTTTCTGCGAAAATATTGGGTTGAGTAACGAGAAATACGGAAAGAAACCGGGTTTTTGAGGATTAGGCGTAAGTCCTATTGACTATATAAGACCCAGTTTATCAGGTTGGTAGTTGCAATTGAGTTATCGGCGACATAAATTTTCTCATAAAACTATTAAATTTTAAGCGATCCCTACGTCATTCTCCACAGTTTATCCAAGGGATTGCTCGGTATTGTAAAATACAAAAAATCCCACAATCAGACAAACTCTCATAGTATATTGGGCAAAAATAGTTAATTTATGGTGATAAATATGGTAACTTATTTAAGCAAAAATAAGAGCTTTTAGCACGAAAGTTAAAATATTTTAGCAGTTCAAGTGGGAGAACTATTCAAATTTACTTCAAAACAAAATAAGCTCATTGAAAAATTAGAACAAGAACTCGAAAGACTCAAAGAGACACAGCCAAGTAATAGCTTTTACATCATCAAAATCCCCATCAAACAATCTGATACAGAAATCAGAGACAGCCGCTTTTGATAACTCAAAATAGTCAGAACTCTAGCCAAAGCGTAAACCAGAGAGACAGCCAGGACATATCGGCAAAACCCGAAAAAGATTTGCGCGAGATAGATATGAAATCAGCACTCCTGACTAAGAGTGAGCATTGTGGTAGCAGAGAATTAAGTGACATTATTGGTTATAGTAAATCTAGGGTAGCGTGCTTAGTAGATAGACCAATTGAAGTAGTGCAATATCAACGAGCCAAATGTCAGTATAATGAATGTGGAGCCATAGTGATTGGGTCTGCCTCACCGGGTATAGTGCCAGGACAAGATTTGAGTATCGACCTACAAGCATTATTGGTATGGTTAGGTAAGCCTTCTTTAATTCCCCAATCTCAGACCTGAATCCTTACATCTCGAAGTTTTGACACTGCTTAGGGATTCGAGGTATAATTGTGTTCACGGGGTGACAACCTCTGGAACAAACTTGTCTCTCAAAGATTTTGAAGTTTCTGACTGCCAAAAAGATCAAGTCTTAGTGACCAAATTGTTGACACTGAACTGGAGAAATATCAAGATGAAAAGCACCAAACTAATTTATATGATTTTGCCCTACACGCGCCGGGAACTGCCGGGATGGGGAAAATTATTTGAAAACTTAGGTGGGTATAAAAGTGAATTGTGGAAAGATGCCCCTATCCGTACTATACGCGGCAAGTTTCATCAATATTTGATGACTCTCGATCTTTCCTCTTGGCACGAACGAATGACATATTTTCTAGGTCGCTACTACGAGTTAGATATCCAAAAATTCATGATCGAAGCCGTAAAACCGGGCGATAGTTTTATCGATGTCGGAGCTAATTTAGGAATGATTACTCTGATGGCAGCACGGTGTGTTACTCCGACAGGAACTGTACATTCCTTTGAACCAAATCCTTTGGTTTTTAAGCGATTGCAGGCGAATGTGAGTAACAATGAATTGCAGCAAGTTACCCTGCACAATTGCGGTCTTGCCGAAGGAGAAAGCGAACTAACACTAACTGTAGTCAATGAAGAGTTGGGGATGGGAACTTTTACAAAAATCCCTCAACAAGATGAGTCGCTAATTTCCAACCAGTATCAACTAACCGTGTATCGCGGAGATGACATTTTGCCTGAAGAATTACCAGGCATCACTTTTATTAAAATTGACGTAGAAGGGTTTGAACCCCTGGTAATTCGAGGGCTCGATCGCACAATTCAACGCCTGCATCCAGTAATCCTGACAGAGGTAGTGCCGGAACATCTAGAAAGGGGCGGTTTCAGTGTCAAAGAACTTTGCGAAATTATGCAAAATTACGGCTATCAACCTTTGAATATCTCTACCAAACGTTCTGGGTTGCGACATCACCTCCAATTAACTAAGCTTACAGATAATCACATGACAGAAAATGTGTTGTGGCTGCATCCAGAAAATAATCTTTCTTCACGCCTTGAAAAGTATTTTCAAGAATCCTGAAATGGTTGAAAACCAGTTGATTTTCGCTTTAATTTAGGGGATGAAACGACTTTTTAACTATTGATTGAACATAAGGTTTGACATCAATAGTCTCTCAACCCATAATCAAAAAAATAAATCAAAACGCTATTTTTCTGTATCTCCGCAGCTTTCTCGCTTCTGAGATTCATTTTTTTGACAACAATTTATAGCATCGAATCAATCAAAATTCTAGCCCCAAAAAACTGCTTTCTTTTCTTCCTTAGCACGCTTCGGTAACGAGACTTTCATCGGTTCGTAAAATACGTATTCGTGAAGCCAGCAGAGATTAAATTCAACCAGTCCAAACACAGCCCTATATAAAACCGTGAATCGAGTTTCTCCCGCAATAGTTATCTTAGGTCAAAACAGCCTGCCGATCGCCCAAACCATCTCCGCAATCTTCCCAGGTTCCCAGATTTACGGTTTAGTCGATCGCACATCCGACACAGACATCAACTTTAGCAACTTCGGCGAAACACTGCGGGAATTGTTCGCAACCCAAACCCCAATCATCGCCATCTGCGCCGCCGGAATCATCATCCGCACCCTCGCCCCGCTGCTGTCAGACAAACGCGCCGAACCCCCAGTCTTAGCCGTCGCCGAAGACGGAAGCGCCGTTGTACCGCTGCTGGGCGGTTTGCACGGCGTAAATGACTTGGCCAGAGAAATTGCCGCCGCCCTCGGCGTGCAGCCCGCCATCACCACCACCGGAGATATCCGCTTTCGCACCGCCCTGCTAAGTCCTCCCCAAGGCTATTATTTGGCTAATCCAGAGGACGCGAAGACTTTTATTTCAAATTTGCTCGCTGGGGCCAAAGTAAGCATTGAAGGGGATGCTAGCTGGCTTTGGGAGAGCAATTTGCCCTTAGCGCAGCCCGCCCCTAGGGGGGCTGCGCCAACGGAGAGGATCGCCCCCGCAGCCAAATTAACCATCCGCGTCACCGAAAAAGCAGTTGTACCGACACCCGACTGTTTAGTTTACCACCCGCAAGTTGTGACATTTGCACTCACGCAACTATCAGATATCGAGCCAGAAAAAGCAATTTATTACGTGCAGCAAATCTTAGAAAATGCAGATTTAGCAGCAGCCTCAGTTGCCGGATTTTTTGCTTTAGAACATGAGATGGGAAATCCGACTTTAGAAGCAATTAGTCAATTTTTCAAAGTTCCCGTGCGTTTTTTGAATCTTCCAGAACTTGTGGAATTCGACACAGTTAAATTAATACAATATAATTCCAGTTTTGATGTCACCGCCGCCCAAATTAGCCTGACAGCAGCGGGCGCAAACAGTCAATTAATCGGGTACGATCGCACAAACGCCTTTTCTTGCGCGATCGCCCTGGCTGCAGAACCGATTGATGCAAGCGCGATCGGCATTAGTCGCGGCAAACTGGCGATCGTTGGTACCGGGCCCGGAGGCGCGCCCTGGATGTCGCCGGAAGTTAAGCAAATTTTGCGCGAAGCCACCGATTGGGTGGGTTACAAGTTTTATCTGGACTTAGCTGGAACCCTGCGAGAAGGACAAAAGCGGCACGATTCCGACAACCGCGAAGAGATCGATCGCGCCCGTTTTGCCCTAGATTTAGCAGCATCCGGCAAATCTGTCGCCGTGGTTTCGTCGGGAGATCCGGGGATTTTTGCGATGGCTGCGGCGGTGTTTGAGGCGATCGACTCTGACAGCAAACCCGAATGGCAAGGCATCGACATTCGGGTAGCACCGGGGATTTCTGCGATGCAGGCGGCCGCTGCTGCGATCGGAGCACCCCTTGGACACGATTTTTGTGCGATTTCGCTTTCGGATATTCTCAAGCCTTGGGAGGTCATAGAACAGCGGATTGCGGCTGCTGCAAAGGCGGATTTAGTTATGGCATTTTACAATCCAATCTCGAAACAGCGGATTTGGCAATTGGGAAGGGCGATCGAGATTTTGTTGCAAACTCGCGATGCTAAAACCCCGGTTGTGTTGGGGCGAAACCTCGGCAGGCCAGGCCAATCCGTGCGCGTTTGCACCCTCGGCGAATTCCAGCCGGAAGATGCGGATATGAGAACTTTAGTAATTGTCGGTTCGAGTCAAACTCGGATTATTCCCCGCAAATATGGAGGAGATGTTTGGGTGTACACGCCGCGCAGGTACGATTTAAATTTGTAGTAATAACTTGGGTTCCGATCTTTAAGGACTGGCTTTTGTGAGTGCGAACTTAATTAATTAGTCTTGGAGGGATGGGCAGTCTGAAACCGGGTTTGATGGACGAAAATTATCTGTTTTGACAGAAAGATCAGGTAAAAAACCCGGTTTCTTCGGTCTTAATGCGTCTAGGAGTGTTAATCTCCGGTTAATTCTGCCTCTTGTTCGAGCTCAGAGTGTTCACTGAGATTGGCGATCGCCTTTGATGTCAGAAATTCTCCGTACTTAGGGCGATCGGCTGTCTGAAGCCGAGTTTCTTTGTCAGAGATCGATCGAATTTAGAGTTCTACTCAACCGCAGTCAGGATTTCAGCTTCATTTTTGGATATCTCTAATTTACATTGCAATCAATAATCTTTTAATTTGTAAATATAAAATTAAGGGCGATCGATATCTGCTACATTTCTTAATCCCGCGACAACTTTACCGTAAAAAAAAATAAACTTTTCACCACGATAACTCATCTATTCCCGTAGATATACCGAGAAAAGATTTTTTTGGATAACATATGCTTAATCAAAAATTAAACAAACGGTTAAGAAAAAATGAAATTCCAAATTCCTCTAACTCCTGGGACTATCACCCAATTTTTGCTTCGAGTTGTAACCTGTCTGGTTGTAATATCTTTCTTAAGTGAGCTGGCCGCGTACTTCTTGCCTGGTGTCCGGTCTGAAAACTACTTCGTCAAGGTATTCAGCGTTAATTCCGAGCGAAACATTCCAACCGCATACTCAGCTTTGGCATTGCTGTTTTGTTCTTTCTTGCTGGGTACGATCGCCTATATGAAAAATTTGGATAGTTGTCGCTACAAGAATCACTGGAAAGTTTTATCATTCATATTTTTATATATATCTATAGACGAAGCTGGTCAATTGCACGAAAAATTGGTACAACCGATGCGAACCATGCTAAATGCCACAGGAATTCTTTACTTTACTTGGGTTGTGCCGGTGGGCATTCTAGTAGTGATATTTCTCTTATCCTACATTAAGTTTCTGTTCCACCTTCCTGTTCCTACACGAAAATTGTTTGTTGCAGCAACTGTTATTTATATTGGAGGAGCGCTAGGGATGGAATTGGTAGGGGCATACCAAGCTTCTGTAGCGGGAGAAGATAATATACCTTACAAGATCATAGTGACGGTTGAAGAGTCATTAGAAATGCTGGGCGTCGTCGTATTTATTCACGCATTGACTTCATATATCAAGACATATTTAGGGGGAGCCAGTTGGAATATTTCCATACAAGGAAAAAACACACAATTTACCGAACATGAAAATATCGGCATACCCGCCCTCAGCGAACCAGCCAACACAAATATCTCAAGGTAAATCACTTACAACCGGGTTTGATGAAGAACGAAAATACTGCATTCTGGTCTTGAATCACAATCAAAAACCCGTTTTTTTTAGTATTAGTTTGTCTGGGAATAGATGTTCTGCAATCTTCGGCGCACCAAACGAGTAATTAGAAGTGGAACAGCTTAGTTCACAGATGCCATCCTCACCTTTACTAAGAATTCACTAAGAGCAACCTTTGCATCAGGATTTGACGGTAAATGACTTGTCAAACTTGCCTCTTCTAATATATTGATTAGCCGATCGCGCTCCTGCTGATAAAATTCAATATCTGTATCTTCCAGCACAAATTTTTCCGCACCAGCCAGCTTGCGATCGATCAAATCGGGAATATACGACAACTGGAACTTGTCGTTAAGTTTCACTAAATTCGCCTCAACTTCCCCCGTTTGCATCAAATGAATCCCCGCCAGCAACACCCGATAAACGTACAGCAGCGGCTTAACTCGACGCGGGCTTTGCTTCTCAAACAATCTCCATTGAGTCTGAGCAAAACCGAGATAGTGGTGGCTGTGGTGCTTGGTAATGCAGTTTGAGGCGAGTTCTTTTAACTCTTCGTGTTCCTTTGTAGTGTAAACTATGAGTGGCGAATACAGTTGTTCCAACACGTAGCCGTTGCGCTTCAACAGCAACTCAAGAAACTTTTTAATATCGTGAGTGACTAAATCGAGTTCCATTTTCTCCCGAACTTCCGAAACCTCGATTGTTTCTTCTCCCGCAATCAGTCCAATTACTTTCGGTAGCGGTAAGATATGTACTCCCCGCAAGTCGAAGTCAGAATCTGCGGAAGGAAAACCGTATAAGTGCGATCCGCTGACAGTCGCAAACAGCAGCGGGTAAGGTCGAACTGAGATGATTTTGGCTAGATTAGAGATATATTCGATCATTTTTCTCTTCAGTCTCGCGTTGCGCGGACTTTGTTTGACAAGAAGCGATTTCAATCGCCGATTGAAATCGCACTTTTACGAGATTTAATCAAAAACTGATTAGCTTTCTCGTAATTAGGACGTTCCGGTAAGGAAGTTTCTGCAAAAGCGCGATCGAACTCTGCGTGCAAGCTCAATCGCCACCGATTCACCTCATCCCAGGATATTTCTTGATTGCGGATAGATAGCAATTGCGATCGAAAATCCTGCACCCGCACCGGCACAAACCCCTCCTTGAGCACCGTAATTCCCGACAGCAACAAGCGAATCAAGTGCATCGCGTGCTTCGATCGCACTTCTCCTGTATTCCGCAAGTCTTGCTCCATTTTTTTAAATTGAGACAAAACGTAGCTATTGTAAGTTTGATAAATTAATTGAGACAGAAAGATTTCCCTAATTTCTAGCAATTCTTGTGCTACAGGAGAAATTGTTTCTACTAAAGGCGTGTACAAACATTCTAGCACATTGGGATTAGCTTTTAGTGCCAAAACCAGAAACTTTTGCAGTTCCCAATAACATTCCTGATTTTCCTTGTTTTCCAATTGTTCTGGAATGCCGTAAAGCGACCAATGAAGTATTGCCGGCGGCTGGTAAATCCCGCGCCTGTCTGTATCGGATTGCTCGTTATCCAAACCGTAGGCTCTGGAACCAACAATGCAGCGGTAAATCACAGAATCATAGAGGTTATATTCGGCGAGAAAATCTCCTCCTGAGTGCAATCCTTCGCTTTGAAACTGTTTGCGGATGCTGAATTCGTGTCGCCGCAGGCTAACTTGTGTTGCGTCTGGGAGTTTGACTAAATATGCGTGGGAATTGTCCGTAGGCGATTGAACGATGACACCTACTAATCCCGGTTTCCAAGATTCGCTAGTTGCAGGGTTTTTGACCTCGATTTTGGTGACAATTTGGGTTCCTGCGGGGATGATTAAGTTGAAATTTTGGGAAATATTGGCATTTGCCATGAGGGAACCTCCTGCGGGGCACGAGCTACATTCTTATTGTAGTATATTTGTAGTAAAAAATGGGTGTTTTGGGCGATCGATCAGTTTGTGCGTAGGTTAAATGCTGTTTCAGTAAGTCTTGCATCTACTTCTAACAGCCCAAAAAGTAGTAGATAAATATTACTTACTTAATTTAAACTTTTGTGCTGATATTTCTACAACAAAGGTACTTCGATGGCAGCAGTAATTCCCGCATAGTGCCTCATAATTATCTCAGGAGTATTACCCACCCATTTTGCTATTTGTACAACATTGATGCCAGCTTCTAGACATTGTGTAACGAATGTGTGCCTAGTATGGTACTGGCTCCTATATTCACTAACTAGACCTTCTTTGACCAACTTTGTTACAACACCATCGACTTTATTTCCATGCCTATTTTTATATCCCTTCCAAGCTCTGTTTAGGAAATTGTGATCGTCAATTTCTTTACCTTCGGGACTGGGGAATACTAAAGATTCTGGCTCGCAACTTTCTGGTTTAATTGATTTTAGAAAGTTTTGTAATTGAGCATTACAAGGAAAAATCCTTGGTTTGCCCGTCTTAATATTTTTTCTATTTCCTCTAACATAAGATTCACAAAAACAGATGTGGTGGCAGTTAGCATCTATATGTTTCCATTTTAGCCCTATAGCTTCCGAAGTCCTGCATCCTGTAAAAAAAAGAAATTTAACAAAAGAGGCATAATGGCTATAGTAACGATCTGTCTCAAAAGCTTTTATGATGGCATCTTTTTCAGCTTTAGAAAAAGGTTTTATGTCCTCTAATTGTTTAGGTTGTGTTTTGATATTCTTGGCCATACCTAAAAAAGGGTTGTTAGAAATATGACCATACTCAACACCCCAATCACAACAAGCTGTGATATTATTTAAATATTTTTTAGAAGTATCGGGCTTGAAATTATTAATCAAATAATCTCTTATTTCTACGGCATCTTCAAGAGATTGTTTGGGTAGCTTTTTAACATGAGAACTTATGGCACTGTAAGCATTTTTAAGAGTGCTAACTGCAACTGTCGGAGCTTTATAAACTACATACATTTCCCACAATTTTGATAGAGTTATTGCTGGTTTTGGCTTAATTGCTTCAACAACAGTCAGATATGTCTGATTTCTGTATTTACCATTGGTAGCTTTCTGTGTAGTGTTCATAGCTTAATCCTGACTATGGCTTTGGAGCAATCATAGTCATTTCATAGTTAATAGTCAATGTAAAGCCAAAAATCTTGGCTAAATCCCCCTAACTCTTGATATATATAGATTTAATAAGATGGGCGATACAGGATTTGAACCTGTGACATCTACCGTGTGAAGGAAGTTAAGGAATGGTTGAAAGCTTTGCTGACCAAAACACTCAGAAATCCCGTTGTCTAGATTCTAGCACTTTCTTCTAGCACAACGGCTGAAATACTGATTCTGTCGTTGCTTGGCTTGTGGTAAGGTTCTAGCAAAATATAGGATATAGAGTGGGCGGTGGGATATTTTTCTCTAAGACGCATTATGCAGGAAACCCTTCAGGTTTCCGGAATTCTCTATACACAAAAATGCGCGGTGGCGGTCGTGGCTGCATTTTAATATTTCTTAATAAACTACAAACCTATAGGTTTGGAATTTGGTTATACACAAAAATCCCGAGTGGACTTGATGCAAAGTGCTACGGATCAACCCTAGGGTTGCGCTTAATACCCAACAAGCCGAAACCTATAGCCAGTATGGGAAAATCTCGTTCTGCTTGGTATAACGAGTTATTTACAGAAACTCATATGAGTTTGTGCCGTAGAGAGTCAATAAAATGCCCCGAAAATCACCCTTGTTTACCTAACCAGTCTCTACCACATCACCATTAAGGGTGACGAGTGATGTTTGGGTGAGAAACGTAGCCTAGGAAAGGATTACAGCTTTTAGGTGCGATCACGGAACATTTAAGTTTTCCACGACAACTTGTCACTACCGAAAATCGAAACCTATAGGGTTTAAGTTTTATTAGCCTCTACCGCTTTTTGATGTCTTTCTGTGCTAGCACTCACTAAGCGCCAAAGGGTTTAACCCTTTGTCTATAGGCTTTACTTGTGCTCAGTCGATTTCGCTCGTTTCTAGTTGTTCTTGCTAAGTCGCGAAGGGTTAAACCCTTTGGGGACGCAGTTCACTTGTTTCTAGTCGTACTCGCTAAGCCGCGAACGGTGTCACCCTTCCAGCACGCGCTCTACTTGCTTTGACCACACTCTGACTACATAGGGAAGGCCATAGGCCTTCCGACTTTGACTACATACTCAGAACACACCCGCCAACTCCCCTCAGTTCTGACAGTGTTTTGACTACACTCTGACACCATAGGGAAACCTAATAGGTTTCCGACTTTGACTACATACTCAGAACACACCCACTAACTCCCCTCAGTTCTGACAGTGTTTTGACCGTGCTCTGACTACATATAGAAACCTAATAGGTTTCTGACTTTGTGTACATACTCAGAACACGCGCTGAAAACTCCCTCTACTTGACCGCTAAATCCTCTCTGTTTTGAGAGTGCTCTGACCACACTCTGACTACATCTACAAACCCGTAGGGTTTGGAACTTTGACAACATACCGAGAACCAGTGCAGTAAATTCTTGCGCGTTGTGTGCTATTCCCCTCCATCAACGACGCGGTGATACTCAGCTTCAGCAGCTTTGTATTTTGCCCTACCACCTCTAGTTAGTCCCCAGATTTCAAGGATGAGTTTTGCCTGCTGTCGTTGCGTTGAAGGCATTAGGTCGCTCATTTTTTTTACTTTCAATTAATTGACGCAGTTGTCGAAACCTTTGCGATCGTTCTTCGGGACTCAGCGGAGGTTCTTCAGTGATCGCAGGTTCCGTCTCGGTAATTGGTGCCGGTTTTTGTGCTTGTGGTGGCGGGCAAGCGCGGAATTTCTGCCACCAATCCTGGAAATCACCTGGCTTCTCTACAAAGCGGTGAAAGCTCCTAATTTCCTGACCTTTCAATTTGCGCCACTGGGAACGGACAAATGCTTCAAATTTTTCTTTGGTGTCACCAGGGAGCTGATTCAAGCGCTGATATTTAGGTTCTGCCGCTGCCGGGGGCTCTACTGCCGCTGCCGGGGGTTCTACTGCCGCTGCCGGGGGTTCTACTGCCGCTGCCGCTGCCGGGGGTTCTTCACCTCCCCACCACATAGAAATGCCTCCGATCGACTCCCACTGAAATTGAATTCCTGGCGTGTTTTCTAGTTGGATCAGGGCCCGGTAAAACGTGGACTTTGGAATCTGAAAGTATTCGTAAAACGAGCGGGGGCTTGGAATATTCAACCTGTGTCCCGCTTGCCTGTAAATTTTGATGATTGTGTAGATATAGCCAGCGGCGGTCAACAACCGATTTTTGTATCTGTCAATGGCATCTTGCAAAAAGATCCGATCGTGCTGCTCTTGACGGGGGAGCTTAAAATTGGGTACACTGACCATAGTTATAAATAAATTTAGGATCGCGGCTGTTTGTGCAGCCGCTTTTTCATTGTATTATCTTAGCCATCGACCGCAACTGTTGACAACACTTTGCACTGCTATTTAATTTAGGGCTCACGGCGTATCACTAATCCACCACAAATATCGCAATGAAACGGATAGACATCAAAAAGCGCCCCTAGCTCTTCTACAAAATTTGACGTTTGTAGAAGAGCCAGGGGAATAACTTAAGCGTGGTTGACAAGTCTCAACAGGGCTTAAGCTCGGCTGACGAGTCTCAAGTCACACTCTCTGGTCGGGTGTCCGTCATAGCAGGGGTAACAAGAAGAATCGGGAATTGTAGTGTGTGTCCACCGCACAAAATAAACCCAGGTCTTAGCATCCAAACCCGATTCAGATTCTGGCAGCCATCGCATACCTAAAATCTCCCCAAAATCAGTAGCAGAGTCGGGAGCACCCTCAGCTTGCTCATCTTCATCAAACTCCCAATCACCAGCCACCAAGTCACCGATCGCAAACTCTGGCAGCGGATAATTTTTAGGAGCTGGAGACTTAGGCGATCGCTTCGCTACTGCTGCCACCGCGACCGCAACAAATTTACTCAGCAGCTCCCGGCGTGGGAACGCCAAGCTTTGCAAGTCTGAACTAGACAAGCGTCCTGAAAATGACATAATAATTTAGCTCCAAACGTTCTGAACCAACGATTTGGGGAAGTCGTAGCTAGCTCGGTGTTGAAGCACCGCGCTGGCCGCGCATATCAAATCTTCCTTACCACTTACAATTGCAGACTTGTTCCAACGTGTCAAGAGGGGCAGAACTGAGTTCGTTCTAGCTAGTAAATGAATTTATTCTAAAGCATTTCACAAAATCGCTGGAACGCTGGTTCAGTAACAGTTCTAGACGTTCATTTTCTGAACACCATTCTGTGAAAAGTTCCCACAAGAACGGCAGTAAGTTCACGCCCTGGATATGCTGTCTCAGGACTCCTCAATCATCAATCATCTCTAAAATCAGTTCCACGTCTGCGAGCGAGGCGTTAGACTTCTTGCGCCTGGTCTTCAACTGGTTAAGGAGATCGGCTGCTTCTGGTAAATCTTTGCTGGCAGTGGCTGATTTTTGTTTCAGGTCTGCGAGCTGCGCTTCCGCTTCCTCTCGATCGGCGCGCTCTGTCTCAAGTTGCGATCGCACTTCCCGCACTTCCTCTCGAAGTTTTTCTGTAACTATGTGGCTGGAGGCTAGCAGCTTAGAGTATTCACCCCGTAACTTCTCATTCTCAGCCTTCAGGTTGCTTAACTCATTCTGCAACCGTTCTACAACCTCATTATCTACTTTGGGCAACTCTAGAGAATCACCCGCCTCGGACTTTCCCGGCAGTGCCTCCTGTAACGTTTTAAAAGCTTTTAGTAATTCCGCTACCTGCGACTCCAGGGTTGTCAATCTATCTTCTGCAACTTCTGTAACCTGCTGTGCAACTTCTACAACCTTATCAGCCCGTGGCACTGGGGGAGCTTCTAATGCTTCCGCAATCTCCTCAAGCTTTGCGATACTTACCTCTGAGCTTTTGCCAATATATTTCTTACGTACCTTTCTTGCAACTTTTCTGCAACCGTACCAGTATTCCCCGTTTTTACCTTCTTTGCGGACTGTGTAGGGTTTGCCGTCTCCTGTAGGCTCATATCTGAAAGAGCCGATCAACTCTAACCACGCCGCACCCTTGGGGGACTCTAGCTCGAATACCTTGCCGTCCTCTGCCTCTATTAATCCTTGCATCACCGAGGGAATTGTCATAGGTTGCGTAATGTGGTTGCCGATCTACTTATGCAACCATGTTACGCAACTTTTAAGCAACTTTCAAGGGTTGCAGAAAAGTATTTTGGGTACGCCACAGATACACAGTAATTTGCCTTCCGTTCACCAGCCCACTACAGCACAACTTTAATGTTCAGCCCACCAAAAATAAAATTTTTGACGGGCCGAAAAAGTTATTTGCTGGTGTGGCGTTCTGAGAAAATATTGATACCCCTATCACTATCGCTTCTCAGAACATGAACCATTCTACTAAACTGTCGCGCCGAAAACTGCTGCTACTGTTGGGCGGAAGTTTATTGGCTGCCACAACAATTTCCACCCCATCCGAGGCCGCAAAGAAGGGAGGAAGAATTCGTATCGATCGCTATCCGCGAAACCGGAACCGCAACAACGACGATGCAACTCCATCTCCGACACCTTCTCCCACTCCGCCACCAGCACCGGAGCCATACCGCCCGACTTCTCCGGTCGTGATGCTTGGGGTTGGAGGAGGCCTTCTTGGTGGGTTTGGGTTCTTAGGTGCATGGCTAATAAAGATGAATCAGAAATCTACCACACCAACTCCAGAGCCTGTGCAGCGTCGAGTAAAACCCGTGAAACAAGCAGCCCCCGAAGTTGCTGACTGGTACGTTTTCAGATCGGGTAAAGCCGAGGGCCCGTACACCGCACTGCAACTTTGGGAAGTTCAAAAAATCACAGATCGCACCAAAGTTAGGCGAGGGGAAGCTGACTGGCAGCGGGCCGGTGAAGTTTCAGAACTGGCAAAGTATCTTACAAAGAAATAGATATACCTTCTTTTGCGGGCACAAAAGAGCGATCAGCTCCGACCATTGCAGAATTTCCAGAAGCGGCCGACTTGCTTAACCGACTCAAGGCACGGCGTAAAAAATCTGGGGCAAGCTTGGCAGACATTGAGGCGATCCTGGAGTTGCTCAGCGGGTAAACCGACTTATCAAATTTCATGGACTTCTAAACTTCCAAATACAGCCGGTGCCGTTAACCGAAATTGCTTTCTAGCACTTCTGTCAATCCAAAAATTAAAAAAAATCTCTCACGGAGATTTGTTAAATATTTGAAGAATATATGAGACGTGCTGGAACCCGCGTCCTGAGAACGTTCTAGCGTGTTCTGATTCCACGAATGAGACTGAAGTCTAACGAGTGAGACTGAAGTCTCATTAGTGAGACAACTTTCTTTGTAAAAAAAAACCGGAAAAGGGCGATCGCAACACCGTTTTGGGTAGAAAAATTTTCTAGCACTTTTTTCTAGCACTTTTCTAAATCCAAAATCTTAGAAAATCTCTCGCAGAGATTTGTTAAATATTTGAAGAATAGATGAGAGACGCCAGAACCCTCGTTCTAGCAAGGTTCCAGCGCCTTCTGGTTCCACGTGTGAGACTAGAGTCCCATTAGTGAGACTAGAGTCCCATTAGTGAGACAATTTTGTTTCGAGATAAAATATGTACGAGAAAATGGGCGATACAGGATTTGAACCTGTGACATCTACCGTGTGAAGGTAGCGCGCTACCACTGTGCCAATCGCCCGAAGATAACTAACATAACATACTAACTCCAAATTCGCAACTAAATTTTTCCAAAAAATTCAGCCGCTGGTTTCCGAGTTAAACTCGACACAATGCCCACAACACAGGCATTTGTCGAGTCTGGCATCAATCAACCTGCCACCAACCCGCCGCAGGGCCGACAAACCGCACCACAATCCACCAACCCACCAACAGGCTAATCCCGATCCAGCTTCCGCGAGATGTCCACCTCACAAAATCTTCGCTTTGGGTTTTCGTGATTGGCAGCCACGAAACGATGCGCTCTTCTTTACCTAATTCGTCGCCGATCGACTCTTTACGACGCTTAGCTTCACCCATAATTTTTGTCTGCTAAATCAGATTTCAATTGTATAACCAACCAAATTATACGCCAACAGGTCATCTCAGGCCAGCGTCAGCCAAGTCGTATCCAAATAATTAATCCTCGCAAACGGACTCAGCGCCGCTAAAACCTGCTGCCCGTAACTGCGGTGAATCACCCTACTGTCAAAAATCGCCACAACCCCCTGACGTTCTCGCACCGGCGCGATCGCCCGTTGCAACTCATTCAGCGCCGCCGGCAGCAAATACAACCGAAACCAATCTAGACGCCGCTCCTTATAATCAGCCACACGCGCCGCCACCAAAGGATTCTCCAAGGTAGGTAGCGGCAAAGTGGCGATCGCCAGCAAGTGAGGCACGCTCAACTCCCCCTGATGTTCCCGCCAAAACTCCCACCCAGTCACCAAAATCCCATTCTCGCCCACATCAGTTTTTTCAACCTGCACCCGAGAACCGAACTCAGAAGCCAAAATCGCCGCCAGCCGAGCCCTCAGCGGTACATCACCCACAATCAACACCGTTAAACCCGCCACCGACACGCTCATCAACAGCAAAGTCCGAATTTCTTGAATCAAAACACCCTGAAATTCCGGCGTATTCGGCAGCGGCAGCCAGTTGGGAATGTACAGTTGAATTAATTCGTTTTGTCGATCGGGCGAAAACTTCACACTCGTCAACTCTGGCAATCCCATCATTTGCCGGAAGATCGGAGCCTTCGGTTCCAAATCCACCGCACAGCCAATCAACACCACAGGCACGGCAGACCAAATTTTGCCCAAAACCTCCGCCACCTGCACCGGCGCGCAGTAGAGAGAAAATGACCCGCTCGATCGATGAATTTGCGCCCACCGCAGTTGGCCGTTAGTTTGCCAGCAATGCCAAAAATTACTCCAAGCAGCCGGCGGAATCAGCCCGTTAAGCTCGATCCTTCCTAGCAGCCCCTCCAAAATATTTTGCTCTGCCGTTTCCAGCAAATAGCACTCGTCAGGCTTAGCTGGATGCAAAAACACAGCCCGCGTTAGCAGTACCCGCACTTGGAGGATTTCATCCGCCAGCATTGGCTCAGATTGCATTAAATCATTCCAGTCAGGAGGTTGCAAACCCGCAGTCAACTGCTGGCGCGTCCAAACTTCCAAATCATCCACACCGTCGATAATTGTCGGAATATTGCCGCGAAGTTCCGAATTTTCCGCCAAGCTATCCGCCAGCCAAGACTCTGGATCTATGAGCATCAGCCCTTGGAAATCGGCATTATGGGAATAAATCTCGATCGGCTTCTCTGTTTGCAGCCACTCTTGCAAGCGAGGAATTTCCACCCGCTGCAAATGTTCCAGCAGCGGTGTCGGCGCGACTAAAATCACCGGATCGGGCCACATCAACACCGGCATCAAATAACTGACTCGATACCGCTGTCGGTAAGCTCCTGCGGGCAGCCCCGTTTGAATTAGAGCGCTGCGCCCCAAGCGCAAAGCCCGCGCCACGAGACGCGCCATCGTTAAATGGTGGGGCCAGTGCGGCTCGGAGTGCGATCGCAAGAAGCGGAGCAGCGAGTTGTGGACTTCTACCTCAATCAATCGATTTCACAGTTGATATTGCTCAATCAACATAATCAAAACTTGCCAGAAAATCAACTACTTTTTGACGCTCTGGCACACTGAATTTATTCTCCTGATTTTTTCCACCTCGCCCACCAAAATTCGGGTGAGACTGCACGGTCAAACTTTCCTGCCCAGAACTAATTAAAATAGTTTGGGTAGGCGATTGAAAAAACTTGGTCTCCCGAGCTAAATTTAGTGTTATTTGCAGCATTTCCTTCGCTTCACTTAAATTATCTATCGCTGCATTCAATCCTTTATACAACTGTACAATTCGGTTTTTATTCAAATTTTGACTGGCGATATTTTTGCTAACAGCCACAATATTTTTCTGAGTTTCTAAAGCATCATTAAAAGGTAAGATTGCTAAAAAAGCGACTGGCAATAAATGCTCGTCGCTCTCAAATCTAAAAGTTATATTTGTCCGGCGGTAGCCTACTTCAATATTGGGAGGAAAGCTCATTGCCCGGTAATGCCGAGCTATTTCGCTATACGCTGTTGCTAAAGTGATGTTTGCTGAGTAATCTAAAACTGCATCAACCACAATTCGCACTAATCCCGGCGTGTGATTTAAAAATTTTCTCGCTTCAGACGGCGAATTAAATTGTTGAATCGCAGAGCAATCGCCCGCAGGGCTGATGTCAACCCACTCGCAACTAATATTATCGACTATGATGCCAAACCGGGGAACCAAATACAGTTTTGCCCCAGTTAAAGTTGCCCCCGTCAAATCTGCCCCCACCCAATCAGCGTTAATCAAATTAGTTTCTGTCAAATCTGCGTGAACCAAATTAGTATTTGCTAAATTAGTATTTCTTAAATCCGCTCCGTTGAGGTTAGCTCCGCTCAATTTAGCATCGCTCAAATCTGCGTCTTTGAGGTTAGCTCCGCTCAAATCAGCCCATTTGAGGTTAGCTCCGCTCAAATTGGCACCGCTGAGATTCACCCCCTGCAAACAAGCTTGTCTCAGATCCGCATCGATTAAATTCACGCCATTAAGTTCTGCTTTTGTCAAATCCGCACCGTGCAAGTTAGCTCCTTGAAAGTTAGCCGATGAAGCCGAAGCACCTCTGAGATTTGCACCGGAAAGATTAGCACCGCACAGGTTAGCTTCTATCAGTTTGACCTCTCTTAAATCGGCTTCCGTCAGATTAGCGCGACTGAAGTTAGTTTGGCTGAGTTGGCAGCGGACTAATTCGCCTCTAATCAGCGATGCTCCGATTAATTGAGCCGCAGTTAAATCGGCTCTCACTAAGTTGGCTACGTTGAGATTAGCCCCGTTTAAGATTGCCCGCGAGAGATTGGTGCTGCTGAGTCTAGCCACATTGAGGTTAGCATCGCTCAAGTCAGCATCGCTCAAGTTAGCGCCGCTGATGTTGGTGATAAATAAGCTAGCCCGCCTTAAAATTGATTGGCTGAGGTTGATGCGGCTGAGATTAGCTTCATTCAGATTGATTCCTGTGAAATCTCTGTCGCCTTCTGTGTATCTTTTGACGAGTTCAAATCGTTTGAGAAGTTCTTCAGATTCCATGTTTTTTACCTGAATGAAATGCCGATCGGCTAACTTATTTTGGGCGTAAATCTAAATTATCTCCACTTAATTTATATAGCAAACCCAAGGTTATTAAATTTTTAATTGCTGAAATTATTGCCAACAATTGCATTTACATTTTTCTTGATTCCTTCTTCCTGATTCCGACGGACTTACATCCGTTACATCCCGTACATTGCTCGTTGCCGAACTTCCTTATTCCTGATTCCGACGGACTTACATCCGTTACATCCGTTACATCCCGTACATTGCTCGTTGCCGAACTTCCTTCCTTCGGCTATATTTACTCGCCGAGCTGATAAAAGCTTTTGACAAACTCAACCACCGTATTTAGCGGAGGGGTTGTGAATCTTTGGGCTTTAATTGCAGGACTGATCGAGGTTTTGGTGACTCCAGGCAAATTTGCCAAGTTTCTGCCAAAGTCTGGGTGATAGTGAACCATCAAACTTTCGGCGCTGGAGTTAGCAAGTATAGTTTGGGTAGGCGATTGGAAAAAACTCGACATCAATTCGCGTTCGAGGCGAATCGGCTGAATTTTTAATTCCCCTATTTTTCTGATTGTTTTGGTCAGCATTACGTTCAATTGGACTACTAGATTTGAGACTCTGACTCCCTGGTTATTGCCGTTTTGGGGTTGAATCATTTTGATCAAAGTAATGAGATTTTTTTGAGTAAATGCCGCGTCGCTAAAGGGAATAATGGCAACGAAAGCTGTGGAAAATAATTGCTCGTCCCGATCTATTCTAAACGAAATGATTGTCCGCCGCGAGTTAACTTCTATGCTGGGAGGATGGCTCAAACCCGAGTATTGACGGGCAATTTGGCGGTAGGTAGCCGCGAGGGCAAAGTTAGCGTCGGGGTCTAGGGGGCGATCGACAATAATTTGAACTGTCGGCGGTGTAGCATTAAAAAACCGATGAGATTCTTGTGAGGTAAACCGCTGGATGTGGCTGCGATCGCCGTTGGGACTGAGGTCAACCCAATCGCAGGTAATATCATCTGCTTTCAGATTAAACCTCGACACCCCATAAATTTTTGCCCCCGTCAGCGCCGCCCCGGTCAAATCTGCGCCCACCCAATCAGCGTGAATCAAATTCGCTTGAGTCAAATCCGCGTGTACCAGAGTAGAGTTCAACAGGTTGACATTGCTCAAATTTGCCCCGTACAAGTTCGCCCCGCTCAATCTCGCTTCATCGAGGTCAGCGCCGGTCAAGTTGGCCCCGCTGAGGTCGGCCCACCGCAGATTGGCGCCTCGCAAGTCAGCGCCGCTGAGGTTGGCTTGAGACAGATTAGCTTGTCTGAGTTCTGAATTACAGAGGTTTACTCCTCGCAAGTCCGCCCTGCTGAGGTCGGCTCTGTGCAAGTTAGCCCGTTCCAAGTTGGCCGCTGTCAAACAAGCGCCTCTGAGGTGAGCCCCGCTGAGGTCAGTTTGCTCTAGATTGGCTTCTCTGAGGGTTGCTTCTCTCAAATCTGCTTCGCTGAGGTTCGCACCGCTCAAGTTTGCACCGCTGAGGTCGGCTCTGATCAATTCGGCTCTGATCAGTGTAGCTTCGACGAGTTGGGCTTCGCTGAGGTCGGCTCGAATCAGGTTAGCTACGTTGAGAATAGCGCCGCTGAGGTTGGCTTTGTTGAGATTAGCACCGCTGAGTCTAGCAACATTGAGTTTGGCTTTTCTCATGTTGGCGTTTGACAGATTGGTGCCGCTCATGTTGGTTAGGCTCAAGATTGCCTCGCTGAAATTAGCCCCAGCTAGATCGATCCTGCTGAGATTTGCCTCGCACAGGAGGATGGCAGTAAAGTCTCTTTCTCCTGCTGCATATTTGGCTATGAGTTCTTCGGCGTCCATGCTGTTCACTTTCCCTGATGTGTTAGCTAGAACAAAGCTTTGTTGTGCCAACCTTTAAATAGAATAAGCATTTTTTGTAACTTGATGCAATATGCTTAGACATCTATATTGTGGAAGCCTTTTATAAAATCCAAAATGCTGCTGATATTAGCTTGACCCAATTTTGTATTTTCGGCTAACTTGGCGGTGGTTGCATTGTTCGGAGCGTATTTTTTTTTGAGCTGGCGCTTGCCGAAGGCTGGGTGATGATATACGCAAATTTTTTGATCGCTGGAATTAATTAAGATCATCTGTGTAGGAATTTGAAAAAAATTGATGCTTTCGCCGATTCTTGGAAAAGAACTTGAAATTTTAATTTGGTCTACTTTGCTGATAGCTTGGTTGAGATCTTTGCTGGATAATTGGACGTGTTTGGATTCTTTAACGTTAAGTTTGCCTGCGTCGTGGGATTGAATCATTTTCATCAAAGCTATCAGGTTTTTTTGAGTTGTGGCGGCGTCGTTAAAAGGAATGATGGCAACGTAAGCGGTGGCAAATAATTTATCGTCGCTGTCCATTTTAAAGGCGAGTACGGTGCGCCTGGAGCTGACTTCGATGGTGGGCGGCTGACTTAAAGTCGGGTATTGTTGGGCAATTTGGTAATAAGTTGCAGCTAGGGCAAAATGAGCGCCTTGGTCTAGGGGCGAGTCAATTACAATCCGAACTGTGGGTAAGGTTTCGTGAAAAAATTCGTTGGTTCCTCCCGAGTTTAACCAATAAATTTGGCTGTGGTCGCCGTTGGGGCTTAGATCTACCCATTTGCAGGTCATGCCTTCGGTTTTGATACCCAGCCGCGAAGCTGCGTGGAGTTTGGCTCCGGTTAAGGTGGCTCCGGTTAAGTCGGCTCCAATCCAGTCGGCGCGGATCAGATAGGCGTTTGACAGGTCGGCGTGAACTAAACTTGCATTGAGTAAGTTGGCGTGGCAGAGGTCGGCTCTGCTGAGGTCGGCTCCGCTCAATTTGGCTTCGCTCAAATCTGCCCAGCGCAGGTTGCAGCCGCTGAGGATGGCCCAGCGCAAATTGACTCCGCTGAGGTCGGCTCCGCTGAGTATGGCTTGAGTGAGATTGGCTTGTCGGAGTTCCGTCCCTCGCAAGTCGGCGCTGCTGAGGTCGGCTCGACTGAGGTCGGCACCTTGCAGGTTGGCTTGTTCGAGGTTGGCTTCTGTCAAGTACGCGCCGCTTAGGTGAGCGCCTCGGAGGTTGGCTCCGCTGAGGTTGGCTCCTCGCAGGGTGGCTTCGGTGAGGGTGGCTCCGCTGAGGTTGGCTCCGCTGAGGTTGGCTCCGCTGAGTTCGGCTCGAATTAGCTCGGCTCTGATCAGTTTGGCTCCTGTGAGGTTGGCTCTTTTGAGGTCAACTCGCACTAGGTAGGCGACGTTGAGGTCGGCGTCGGTGAGGTTTGCACCGCCGAGATGGGCGCCACTGAGTCTGGCGATGTTGAGTTTGGCACCGGTCAGGTCGGTTTTGCTGAGGTTGGCTCCGCTGAGGTTTGCTACACTCAGATTCGCACCCTTGAGGTTGGCTCCGCTCAAGTTGACGCCGCTGAGGTTGGCCTCAGTTAGGTTGATTCCGGCAAAGTTTCTTTCTCCGGCGGCATATTTTTTCAGGAGTTCCTCGACTGTCATGGGGGCGGCACCGTATCATTTATCCCCATTTTATTGCTATGAATATCGGTATTGTAGGACTTGGTTTAATTGGTGGCTCGATCGCTCTGGATTTGCGATCGCGCGGGTTTGATGTTTTTGGGGTTTCGAGTCGCCAGCAGACTTGCGATCGCGCGCAAGAAAGCGGTGTTGTCTCTGAAGCCAGCATACACCTGTCTCTGATGGCAAGAGCCGATTTGGTTTTTATTTGCACGCCGTTAGGAGCGATCGAGTCGATCGTCCGAGAGTTGGTGCCCTATCTTTCCCCTGATACTATTCTAACCGATGTCGGTTCCGTAAAAACACCCATAGTACAAGCTGTGTCTTCTCTGTGGCCGAATTTTGTGGGGGGACATCCGATGGCGGGGACTGCACAAAACGGCATTGAGGCGGCGGTAAGGGATTTGTTTGTGGGGCGGCCTTATGTCGTGACTCCGACTCCCCAGACTCCGCTGCACTCTGTGGAGAAGGTGGAGGAAATTGCGCGGTTGTTGGGCGCTAAAGTTTATCGGTGCGGAGCACAGGAGCACGATCGAGCTGTGGCTTGGATTTCTCATTTGCCGCTGATGACTAGCGCGACTCTGGTTGCTGCCTGCGCTGTTGAGGGCGATCGGGATATTGTTAATTTAGCCCAACATTTGGCGAGTTCGGGTTTTCGGGACACGAGTCGCGTAGGGGGCGGCAACCCGGAGTTGGGAGTGATGGTGGCGAAATACAATCGAGAGGAATTGCTGCGATCGCTCTCTATTTACCGCGACAGTCTCGACGAGTTTATCAACGATATCGCATCCGAAAATTGGCAAGCTCTCGAACATAAGCTAAAGCATACTCAAAAAGCCAGAAATAATTATAACTTGTGAGCCAAAAATTGCTTAAAACTGCCCCCATCTCGATTATGATTTGTGGACGCCTCTATATTGAGTTTTAATGTACACCTATTCTCGACTCAAGCGGGTTTTACTGGGTGAATCTTTGCCCACCAGCGCATCTGTTCACGAACGTCTGAGCAACGCTACAGGACTTGCTGTTCTTGCTTCCGATGCACTGTCGTCTGTTGCCTACGCTACTCAAGAAACTCTGCTGGTACTCTTACTAGCGGGGAGCAGCAGTTTGAGTTGGTCGTTACCTATTTCGGGCATTATTGTTTTACTGCTGGCGATCGTGGCCCTGTCTTACCGGCAGACGATTAAAGCTTATCCAAAGGGCGGCGGCGCTTACATTGTAGCGCGAGAAAATTTGGGTACTTATCCGGGTTTGATCGCAGCAGCTTCCCTGATGATTGACTACATACTCACAGTTACGGTGAGTATTTCTGCTGGTGTGGCAGCCTTGACTTCAGCGGTTCCCTCGCTGCTGCCCTATACGGTGGAAATATGCTTAGTTTGTATTGTCTTAATCATGTTTGCCAATCTCAGGGGCTTGCGGGAATCTGGCAAAATATTTATGGTTCCCACCTATGCGTTTATCGTGGGTATTTTTGTCTTGATTGGCTGCGGTTTATTCCAACAGGCAACAGGTCATGTTTTGCCGGCATTAGAAAATATTCCAGCTAAAGAACCTTTGGGATTGTTTCTGATCGCGCGCGCCTTTGCTGCTGGCTGTACGGCGCTGACTGGAGTTGAAGCGATATCGGACGGTGTGTTGGCTTTTAAACCTCCTGAATGGAAGAATGCGCGCCTAACTTTAACTTATTTGGGCGTAATTCTGGGGGTAATGTTTTTAGGAATTAGTTACTTGGCTCGTATTTATCAAGTGATTCCTCAAGAAAATGAAACCCTGCTTTCTTTGTTGGGAAAAGATATTTTTGGAGTAGGCATATTTTATTACTATTTGCAGGTTGCAACTCTGTTAATTTTGCTGTTGGCGGCGAATACGAGTTATGCGGATTTTCCGCGACTGTGTTATTTTTTGGCGCGGGACGGGTTTTTGCCTAGGCAGTTGTCGCTGTTGGGCGATCGGCTGGTTTATTCTAATGGCATTAATCTGCTCAGCTTCTGCGCGGCTTTGTTAATTATCATCTTCCAAGGCGATACCACTGCAATAATTCCGCTGTATGCCGTTGGAGTTTTTACTTCTTTTACTCTGTCTCAATCGGGAATGGTAATTCACTGGTTTAAGGAGCGAGGTAAAGGTTGGCAAGCTAGTGCTGTGATGAACGGTATTGGTGCAGTGGCAACCACGGGAGTTTTGGCTGTAATTGTCGCTACCAAATTCCTTTTGGGAGCTTGGGTTGTGGTAGTAACTATTCCGATCGTAGTCAGTCTATTTTTAGCTATTAACCGACACTATCGCTATGTAGCAGCTCGCTTGAGCATTCAGGGAATCGCACCTAAATCCTATCTTCGGAGACCTAAAGTTAAGGAGGTGAAACATCCGGCAGTGGTGCTAGTCGGACAGTTGCACCGGGGAACTTTGGATGCGCTGGATTACGCTCGTTTAATTGCTGATGAGGTTGTGGCGGTTCACGTAGATATTGGTTTGACAGACATAGCAAAATTGCAAGCGGCTTGGCAAGATTTGCAGTCTGACATTCCTTTGGAAATTCTGGAATCGCCTTACCGTTCTGTTGGTGAGCCTTTAACTCACTTTTTGGCTTTGTTTGAAGAGCGGCGGCCGGGAGTGTTCTTAACGCTGATTATTCCGGCGTTTGTGACGCGAAATTGGTGGGAGGGACTGCTGCACAATCAAACTGCTTTCTTTTTAAAGGCGGCTTTGCGGGCTAAAAAAAGTCTGGTGGTGACGACGGTGAGGTATTTTCTTTAAGCAATATTTAGTTAAAGATTTGCCATTTTACGCTCGTTAAACAAATGTATGGCTGCTGGGTAAGATTTGGAGAGAAGGTTTATTTAAGCTATCGCGAATTTCAATGGTATCTTTCAATCTTTGTGGCAAAAGCATCAAATCCTTTCCCCTTCTCCCCATCTGCCATAACAGGCCATTTAAGTGCTATAAATATCGGAATATTTTCCGCATCTCAAAAGGTAGAGCCAAAATTCATGCTCGTTCCATTTGATATAGACACATTAGAGTTTAATTAAAATCCGGTTCTCAGACACCTTGATTAATTTTAATAACCGAAATAAATCGCTTTGTGACAAGTTACAGCATATTCCAAGTTCGTGAAGTACCGTAGCAGCTATATTGTGTGGTACATATTATGTAGGGTGGGTCCCTGCCGGCGCAGGTTCAATGAAACTTGCAGATTGTTGATGATGGCGACGCACCTTACTTACTACAAGATGGTGTGTACCACATATACATGGAATATGGTGTATGTGTCCAGCTTTACTGAAAATAGAGTCTCGAAGCCCCCCGATTTTAAAAAAAATAAATTTTCTGATAAATTACACTTGTCTAAATATCAGTAAGTTATAATGAACCTGTGCAAATAATATGAGCAGCAAAAAAATAAATCATGAGCGAACTCGTTAGTAAGCTAAGCCAAGTTTCAATGGTGTCAGCAAATTTTGGCAATCGGTTAGCCTATAAAAAAATTCTGCTGGATTGGTTTGATTTTTTAGGTGGCAAGCCCGGCGAAGTTGTTGTTGTTGACGGCGGCAGCGATAGCGACACTCAAAAACTTTATTGGGAACTGTATCAAGATGGTTTGATTGATAAGCTGCAAATCATTCCCCCGCACCATAAAGATAATGACAAGGAGAGGTGTTTTATTCAGGAGTATACAGCCGGAGTAATTGCTAGCAATCCTTATATATTGTGGTTCAAAATTGATACGTTACCTTACAGAGAAGGTCACGAACGTTGGTTGGAGGAAGCGATCGACGATCTCGATCGAGATAACGTTTTTGCAGTGGGCGGTGCTTTTAATAGAAGCTATCCACATTTCGAGGCTAAGTCTGGATGGTACTTCAGTCAAGCCTGTACTATCAATTTTTCTTTGATGAAGCGCAGTACGTTCGTCGCAGTTATGCAAGAATTTGCGGGAGAGTATATTGCTTCTGGGTTTCAGGGAGAACATGAATTTAGCAGGTTTTTGCTTGAAATAGCATTTAGCGCATATATGGAGCGCCACAAGGTTTATACTTTATGTAAAATAGAAGACCCAACTTGGACGATATTTCATACAAATGCTCAAGACGAATATTTGCAGGAAGTGCGTAAGAAATATTTGGAGCGCCAAGATATTGAAAGTTTTATGAACCCATGCCTTTCTAAGGACATAAGTCAATTCCTTTATTATGGAAAGCCACCGATCAAAAGTGGAAGTTTGAAGAAAATGCAAATGATTTTAGGAGAAACAAAAGCTGGGAGTTATTGGCGGGAGTTTAAAAAACATTTTGATCCGTCAACAAACGATTAAAAATGCTAGCCAGCTCACTTGAATTTAAAGTTTAATTGGACAGGAATTACGCTGCATGAGTCAATAAAAAAACCGAACACTCAGAACCCCGCAACACGTAAAAGTTGTCGGGGATCTAACAGAAAAGCGTTTTAGGTTAGCTTGACATATCAAAAATGATGTGTCAGGATTGTAGTAAGTGAAAAAGTTGCCTTTCAACCTTTCTCCAAAAAGATTGCGGCTGCTGAACCAAAGTCTTTTACTAACTACAACATCTCTTCAATTTGTGGGGGTTGCATAGCAACCCGCAACAGACTATTTATGCAGCAGCCAAAAAAAATGAACCGGCTTTTGCGAGCTTTGTCTCGGCAAGGTCTGGATGTTAGTTACAGCAACAAAGTCTACTCTATTTCTCTCAAGAGTTCCCTGGAAAAATACTGGCAGGATGCTAGTGCTACAACAGCAGAAGTTTTGCTCCCAGAGGATTTTCCTGTGGAAGCAAAGGCGCTCAAACAGTTGGCAAATTTGGCGAATGTTCGACACCCTCAAGGTGGTTGCGTTTGTCGCGCCTGCGCTACTCCAGATTTCCATCCGGGGGATGCGGGAGTGGCAATTGGCTCGATCGCCCAAACAGCAGGAATGGTGATTCCGGCGGCTGTCGGTTCCGATATCAACTGTGGGATGCGCTTGCACGTTGCGGATTTGTCGATCGAACAATTCCTCAGTCAGCGCGATCGCTTTGTAGAATTGCTCAAAGGCGATTACTTTTTCGGTACTCGCGATGTCAGCATGACTGCAAAAACTGCTAGCGCGATGTTCCAACACGGGATTCCCGGATGGCTGGAGGCTTTGCGGGACAAGCCAACCGGCAGCGCGGCCAATTCTGATTTCGAGCAGTTGGTGACAGAGTGCAATCGCACTTTCCTCGGCGGTTCCATGAATGGCGATGTCAAATGGGCTCCCGAAGAATTAGTCCCAAATGACGGCTTAGTCAGGGATGGCGGCTTAGGTACTATCGGCGGTGGCAATCACTTTGTGGAAATTCAAGTGGTTGAGGAAGTTGTGGACAAGGCTACGGCTTATACTTGGGGTGTGCGATCGGGACAAATCGCTTTCATGATTCACTCCGGTTCGCGGAATGTCGGTAAATATATTGGCGGAATGTGGCGCGATCGAGCTTGCGAAGCCTGGCCAAAAACTTTGAAACATCCAGAATCCGGGCTGTTTCCGCTGTCTGTCGCAGCAAATCCCGAACTTGTGAGCAGCTACCTGCAAGCGGAAGCAACAGCCGCTAACTACGGTTTTATCAACCGCTTGCTGCTAGCAGAACTTCTGCGCTTGCGTTTGCGACAAGTTTTCGGCGATGTCGAAGCTCCCTTAGTATACGATTTGCCTCACAATATTACTTTAGCTGAAGGTGCCGGCTGGGTGACTCGCAAAGGCGCTTGTCCCGCACCTGATGGTCAGCCTGTAATTGTACCGGGTTCGATGGGCGCGCCCTCTTATTTGCTGGTTGGGAAGGGGAACGATCGATTTTTGCGATCGGCCTCTCACGGTGCTGGCAGAGCGCGATCGCGCTTCGATATGAGTCGCAAAGGTGTTGACAAAACTGACTCCGCTTTGGGATTAAGCGACGTAGATTGCATTACCTTGCGCGAAGAACGCAGAATCGAAGAAGCACCGGCCGCTTACAAGCCAATTCAACCAGTAATTGACGCTCAAGTTGAGGCGCAAATAGTTGGTGTAGTCGCTAAAATGAAGCCCGTGTTAACATTTAAAGCGTAGCCTGGGGCTATTTTTCCATTCTCAATAACTGTGTCTAAAGCAGGCTAAAAGCCCGTTCTAAAAGACAATTTTTTAGTTGTGGAACGGGCATCTTGCCGAGTCGGAACAGGCTAAAAGCCCGTTCTCAAAGACAATTTCTTAGTTGTGGAACGGGCATCTTGCCCGTTTCTCAAACTGTGAGAATAAGTGAAAATCTAAAAATTACCCAATTACCCCCAATCCTCAATTGTCACCAGATCAATCAAAACCTGTCCATCCCCTGAAGCGGCTGCTGAAGTACGGCCACCGCTACCGCATCAAAACTTGGCTGGCAAGTATTTGCTCGCTGCTGAATAAATTCTTTGATTTAGCGCCGCCAGCATTAATCGGTATTGCCGTTGATGTAGTGGTGAAACAACAAGATTCTATCCTCGCTCAGTGGGGCATCAAAGATGTTTTTTGGCAACTGGCAATTATCACTCTTTTGAGCGCGATTGTTTGGACGTTGGAATCTGTTTTTGAATATGCCTATGATTATTTGTGGCGCAATTTGGCTCAGGATATCGAACACGATTTGCGCCTGGAAGCTTACAGCCATTTGCAGGAATTAGAATTAGCTTATTTTGAAGAACGCAGCACGGGCGGTTTGATTTCTATTCTCAACGATGATATCAATCAACTCGAACGTTTTTTGGACGACGGCGCTAATGAGGTGATTCAGGTAATTACAACCGTTGTCGTAATCGGCGCGGCTTTTTTTGCTGCGTCTCCTGGTGTTGCTGGGCTGTCAATGCTGCCGATACCTTTTATTATTTGGGGTTCGATCGCCTTTCAAAATCGCCTCGCTCCTCGCTATGCTGATGTGCGGGAAAAGGTGAGTTTTCTAAACGGGCAACTGTCGAATAATTTGATGGGAATTACTACTATTAAAAGTTTTACTTCCGAAGATTATGAAACTCAGCGCATCGAAACACAAAGCCAAGCTTACCGCCAAAGCAATCAACGGGCGATCGCACTTTCGGCTGCTTTTATTCCGCTGATTCGGGTGGTGATTTTCTTGGGGTTTATTGCAACGCTGTTTCTGGGTGGTTTGCAGGTTGTGGCGGGCCAGTTGTCTGTGGGAACTTACAGCGTTTTAGTGTTTTTAACCCAGCGTTTGCTGTGGCCGCTGACTCGCCTGGGAGATACTCTGGATCAATACCAGCGCGCAATGGCTTCTACTAATCGAGTGATGAATTTGTTGGATACGCCGATCGCCATTCGCACGGGCGATATTCGGTTGCCGGTTAGTTCGATTAAGGGCGATATAGAATTTAAAAATGTTACCTTTTCTTACAATCAAAGAAAGCCGATTTTGCAGTATTTTTCCCTGACTCTGCCGGCGGGTAAAACTACTGCGATTGTGGGCGCAACTGGTTCGGGAAAAAGTACCTTGGTGAAATTGATTTTGAGGCTGTACGAGGTACAGTACGGTCAGATTTATCTCGACGGTATAGAATTAAATAACCTGAATTTGAAAGATTTGCGGAGAGCGATCGGATTGGTGAGTCAAGATGTGTTTTTGTTTCACGGTACGGTGGCAGAAAATATTGCTTACGGCAGTTTTGAGGCAACAGATCGAGAGATAGTAAATGCTGCTAAAATTGCGGAAGCTCACGAGTTTATCGCGCAATTGCCGGACGGTTACAAAACTATTGTAGGGGAACGCGGTCAAAAATTGTCGGGGGGACAGCGACAGCGCATTGCTATTGCGAGGGCTGTTTTGAAAAATCCGCCGATTTTGATTCTTGATGAAGCTACTTCAGCGGTGGATAACGAGACGGAGGCGGCAATTCAGCGATCGCTCGAACGAATTACCAAGAATCGCACTACAATTGCGATCGCCCACCGTCTTTCTACAGTCCGCAATGCCGATTGCATTTGTGTCATGGAAGAGGGGCTAGTGGTAGAATCGGGGCAGCACGAACAACTTATCGAACATGACGGAGTTTATGCGTCGCTCTGGCGCGTGCAATCTGGTATAAGATAGAAACGCAGCGGTTTTGGGCATTGGCCAAACAGGTCATTGGGCATTGGTCATTGGTAATTAGTTATTCACACTCTTCTAATAACAAATCACCAATAACAAATAACCAATAACAAGTAACCAATAACAAATAACCGTAAGATATTAGTTTCTACAAGCAAAGAGAGAAAATGTTTTTATTTGATAGCCCCCAGTCCAAACCCAATCCCAATAGCTGGCGCAGCAAGTTGGATACATTTGTCAAAGATAACAAACAAGAATTGGCTGCTTTGGCTTGGGGGCTATTTTTGGAGAGAGGCGAAGAAAGTGAGGATGTTTTGGGCATTGATGTTGTAGAAAATCCGCGTTTCGTGTATTGTAAAAAAGAGGCGATCGAGGAGTTGAACCGCCAAGTCAAAAATCATATTCAGGAAATTTTAGGAATTTTAAAAGCTCACAAACCTGAAAAAGAAGTGGCAATTGTGGCGATCGGTGAAGGTGAAATCAAGCTAATTTTATTTGAACCTAAGCCTGAACCTCCTGTTTGTTTTGAGCAAGCAGCGACTGATGTCGATACATTGTTGGCTAAGCTGGAACAGCAGATGCTTGAATATATGAAATAATCCAAAAAATACAGCCCTGCCTACTTGCCGGGGCAGGCACGGGGGGCACTCCCTCTGCTTCGCCCAGGCCTACTTGTACAGATGATTTAGGCTGGCTATACACCTTTCTTTTTTTTAGGAGATGCTTTTTTACCTGATTTTGTTTGAGGGCGATCGGGTTCTTTTACAGCATATTTAAACAGAAAATCATCAGGCTTTACTAACGCCGAGCCTGGAATACCCAAACGGCGGAACTCTGACCAAATCTGTTCGTTTAATAACTTCAAAGCTTGGCGGCGATCTAAGGATGCGATCGCACCCATTACTTGACACAAATTCGATCGCAATAGCTCTATATTAGAGTCATCCACAGAAAATTGACTCACCATTGAAATCCCTGTTGCCAAATAAGCTGAATCCGGCGATATTTTTTTCGATCTTAATCCCTGACAAACCAGCTTTAGCCACACCGGATAAAGTTCTAACCAATTAGCGCGTTGCAATTCATTTAATGCCATTTCCTCCATTCCCAACGCCCCCCAAGTACAAAGCGATGTTTCAGCTAAATTAGCATCCCGATTTTGCACCGCAGACTCCCATAATTTGCCCGCATAATCCTTAAACCGAACCGCCAGAAAATCATAGGCTTCCTCAACTTTATCAGTAGCCGTAACCTGATAAACCGTCTCGCCGCGCGGTAACTTATCGCCCCGATAAGATAGCCAATTGTGAGAACCGCACAAATGTATTTTTCGATCGACTACAACTTCCTTCGCATGAGAATTTCCCAGCCAAAATACCTGCACTGCTGACAAACCTTCCCGCGTTTTAATTTCTCTCAGCTTTTGCTCGACTTGCGGCGGAATCGGTCGGGTTTCATCCTGCTGTCGCCGGGAAATACCGTGACCAATTAAAATCCAAACTCCCCGATTAGCCAAATTTTGAAGTAATTGAATAAACTCATTATCTACCACTTCCTTGCTCACCCAAGGAGAATAAATTAAGACTTGATAATTCCCCT
This sequence comes from Microcoleus sp. CZ3-B2, assembly GCF_036705055.1. Lineage (NCBI taxonomy): Bacteria > Bacillati > Cyanobacteriota > Cyanophyceae > Oscillatoriales > Microcoleaceae > Microcoleus > Microcoleus sp. CZ3-B2. Next base: position 46,130 of record NZ_JAUBTN010000017.1, read on the forward strand.
TCCTCAATGTTTCTAAAAAAGACTGCCGAATTTGACTGTCACGCAGTAAAATTACTTGGTCTTTTTCCTGACTTCCCTTTGATGCAGCTTGCGTCTCTGTTTCCCTCAATCCTTTAACATTTTCAATCGCCTGCTGTTCTATTTTCTGAAGTCTGGCTTCAACTTCTTTATTTCGCCGATTCAGGAGTTCTTCCCGTTCCGCAGCAATAGTTTCATCGCTCAAATGCAGCAAGGTTTGCAAAGAAAGTTTACCTTCAGTTTGCAGAATGTCAAGCAGATCGGAAGCATAGTGTAAAATTTGCTTTCCTCGTCTTACTTGCAGTTTAACCGCATCTTCAAGGGCATCAAAAATTACAAAAATTGCCACAGATTGCCAGATAGCTTGACTCTCCTGGGTAAAAGAAGCAGCAGTAATCATTTTACCATCTTCAGGAACGTGTAAGCCTAAACTAGAAGCCTGAATAATTCGTTGGAGTTCCTCAAGTCCTAACTCAGATATTTCTTGACACCGATTTTCGATGGTAATCAAATCTTCAAAAATTGGTAGCTCGATTTGTACTTCTTCTAAAGGGGAAGATAGAAAAAATAGATTTCCCTGCAAGGGGTCGGAAATCGCATAAATCTGCTTCGTTTGCGGCGGTTGCGGTACAGAACCTTCTAAGTAAAATTGTCTCCCTTGAGAAGTTAGAATAATTTGGGAATCCGGTGTCCAAGCTAAAGTTTCTAAACTCCGCAGCGTCGTAGCAGTATTTTGCACGAATACAGGGTCGAGTCCCAAAGCTTGTGCTAATTCATTTTCAGTTGGTGTCAATTCCATCTCCATCCCAGCGCGGAGAATAAACTCTTCAAGAATGTTAAATTTGCGGGGTTCGCTAATAGTAACTTCTACTGATATTTGCTCTAAACAACAGCGAAATTGTCGGGCAGCTAGCACTGATATGCCAGCCGGACTTTGCTTTTCAATTTGTTTGACAAATTCCTGTAATTGGGGGTTAATTGGTTTAGGGGAGGATACTAAAAACATCTTGATTTATAAAGCTTTAGTGAATTGCGGATTTTAAGGCAATACGGTTCAGATAAGACCGATCCCCCCGGCGCCTTGAGGGCGGGCACGGGGGCACCGCCCCTACAAAGGGGGGAACAAGAAGGTGCTGCGAAGTCCCCCGACTATCCGGGGGATTTAGGGGGATCTCCGGGGAATTAACAGTGTTAACCCAAGCGTATTGGATTTTAAGGAATAAGTATTTCAGTCGCTAAAGGTTGATTTTCCTCGGCAATTCTGAATTTGCTACCAATTTTAGCCCAAGATGCTAGAAACATCAATCATTCCTCCATTGCGGCGTACAATATTTGCTACTTCGGAATACATACCTCCGACTTTGCCTTTGTGCTTGGTAAATAGTGAATGGCATCCCACAATTATTAGCAATTCCTGAGCGCGGGAAAAGGCAACGTTTACCCGTTCTGGCTTTTTCGCAAAACCAATATCTCCATCGGAATTGTTCCTCACCATGCTGACAATAATAATCGGGCGTTCCATGCCCTGAAATCGGTCAACAGTACCCGTTCTAATGGAAAGTGAGGGGAATTTGCGATCGCCGAGCATTTCTTCAATGCGCCTCAATTGAGCGCCGTAAAAAGTAATGATGCCAATTTCTTTTTTCGGTTGTCCTTCGGCAACTTTCAGGCTCCAAACGTCCTCCATTTGCTCGCAGAGAATGTCGATCGCTTCGACTTCTTTAAGATTATATCTTGATGTGCCTTCTAGCTGCTCTGCAAAACTCGGTTCTTGCGGCATTTTCACCCAAATTAGGTGATGTTGTTCTCGGATAATGTCGCCAGCTAAATTGTGCGATCGCACTTTTTCAGGCTCCACAATCCCACAACGCAAGCTATGGTCGTAAAATTGATTAATTGCTCCCATAATGTAGGGGTGCATCCGATACTGAACAGTCAGCCGCCGCTTGATGCTTTCTGGCGCAGCTTCAAATTGTTTCTTAAATAGAGATTCTTCCAAAAAGCTGATATCTTCGGGTTCGCTTCCCATTTCGGTGGCAATTTCTTCTAAACTCTTTTCATGTAGCATTGGCGGTAACTGGCGGTAGTCGCCAATTAATATTAATTTTTTGCCTTTGAGTGCAGGAATCAAAATTTCGGGAGGCGTGCATTTGCTCACTTCGTCAATGATGACTGCATCAAAATTGGTAAATTCTTTGAAGCCGTACCCCGCTACTTGGCTGCAAGTAATGCCGATGACGTTGGCATTGTCGATGTAAACTTGCCTCAATTCGCCCCGATCTTGTTCCGAGGGGCTGCGGAGTTTGGCGATCCAATCTTGAGTTAGTTTTTCATAGCCTTTGAGGTGGGATTCTGCTCGATCGCGTTGTTGGTGCCAAGCATCGAATTGTGTTTTGATTTCGTGCAAGAAGTTGAGATCGTATAAGCCGCTGTCGGGAATTGGTGGCTTTAGGCGATCGGGGATACTTTGCCACGCTGACTCCCACCATTTTCGTTCGGAAATTAAAGTAGGTGGTAGTTGCTGTTGTTGTTGGAGTTGTTGCAGTTCAAGATCCATTTTCTGAACCAGATTTTGACATTCTCGAAGTTGATTGAAAGCTTGACTAGCTGCTTTTTGCAAGCTGGCTTGAATGGTTGTTATAGCCTCTTCTATTACTAGCAGTCCCAATAATGGATCGAGGGAGGAAATTAATTGTTCAAACTGACTTATCCGATCTTCCCACAACTTCGCTCGCTGCGTAAATTCTGATACAGGTGTGTTAGCGATCGCTTGTGAAAGAGAAGAAAAAGATTGATAGCGCATAACTAAACTGCGTAAGTTCGCTGGAATACCCGATCGCTGGCTCAATTCTGCTAAGACTTGTACCGCTTTTTGTGCCTTGGCTCGATATTCACGCTCAAGAGGCTCTAACTGCTTTTTAGCAGTTGCTATTTCCTGTTGTTGCTTAGTTGTTGCTTGTTGAGACTTGTTAAGCTGTTGTTTAAGATTCTGGAGTTGTTTTTCAGTTTCCGGTTGCTCCAGCTCCAGCCATTGAGATATGCTGGTGGCAATGCCCTCGATCGCCTCCGATGCAATCACATTTAATTCCGCATCAAAGTTGGATATTGGCACTTCATTTTGTTTGGCAATTAAACTAGCAATTTTTGACCGACACCTATCGAGGTTAGAACGCCAAGGCTGAGGTTTTGCAGGGACGATCGCCAGCAACTCCGGTGGCAATTTAATCAGATTATCTGTAAATTTACGCTTCTCTTGCACGCATTTTTTTAACTCCTCATATACGCTCTGATAAGCTGTGGATTCCCATTTTGTTAGGGCTTTCAAAACAGAGTTTTTATGATCTTGCTCTAATTCCTGTTGTTGGTTAAGCCAGTTTCGCGCAGTAGTAGAAATCCCGCCGATCGCTTCTTTTGCTACCTCGTTTAGTTGCGGTTCAAATGCAGAAATTTTCTTAGCTTCACTTTTTTTTAAATTAGCAATCTTTGATTTGCACCGATCGAGATGCGATCGCCACGGCGCGGAATTAGCCTTTACAAATGATACCACGTCCAGCGGTAATTGCATCAAATCGTCTGTAAAGACTCGATCAGTTTCTAGACATTGCTTCATCGCTGCATACACGCGATCGTAAGCGGTGGACTTCCAGCGATCTATTGCAGGTCTGACTGCAACAATTTTTAAACTTCGCTGTTCCAAAGAGTTGATATTTTTTTGTATATTTTTTTGGTTATTCAGACCTAGCTGATAATTTGTTTCCAAAAGTTGAACTGCGGCTGGCTTATCGCGGAGCGATCGTTCAGATTCTGCCGCTTCTCTGATGGATGATATCGCCTCTCTAGAATGAGACAATGACCTTTTAATCTGTGGAAGACCTTGTTCCTTTAACCAAGCTGCTAAACTAAAATGATTTAGCAGTAAATCTTGAGGAATTTGAAGTTTAATCTCTGCAGCTAGAATAGCTGCTTTTTCAACATTTTTAAAAAAACTCCCTTCAAAAATATATTCAAATTTATGGTGGCATACTTTGATAGCTGCTGTCAATAAATTACTTACTGCTACATCTTCCCAGTTAATTGAAGGTTGAGACATTAGCAATTCCAAACCAGGAAAGAGATATTCAACTATTTCGCGCTGTTTAGCTTCCGCTTCTTGATAGATACTTTCTTTGAGTCTACAAGTTTCCTCTAACTCTACCTTACGCGATCGCAACTTCTTGTGATTTTCTTGCAACTTTTCTTCCGATCGCAGGTACACATCAAACTGCTGCGATCCTGCTAACAAATTCCCGAAAAAATCTATATTTTCTCGCTGTTTTGCCAACCGCTGCTCGCAGTCATCAGCCGTATTTCTCAGCCAATTGCCAATTACTTTATCTTCCACAAATGGCAAACCTTCCTCTTCAACTCGCTCCGCGCGCCCCTTTCGCAAAGCGCGGATAACGGGACTGTGAATTAAGCGACTCAAAGCATTATCAACAGCTAAATTTGCTTGAGAAGCAATTAAAGTCCTCCCGCCCCGCAGCGCAATTTGATAGGAAATTTCAGCGATGACTGTTGTTTTTCCCGTTCCAGGTGGCCCTTGAATTAACACTAAATCGGGTGCAGACAATACAGCTTCTACTGCTGCAATTTGGTCGGCATTTGCCCCAGATAACAACAAATCTTCTGGTTTCAGTTTAACCGTTGTTTGCGGGGTTCTGGCCTGGGAAGCATCGAAGAAAAATTCGCCTACATAGGGATTCTGAGCAATTCCCTTTTGCAAATCGTCTAAAGCTTTTTTCTGCCGTTTAATTTGAGTTAAATCTCCCGCAGCCTCGAAAGACAAAAAGCCTGTTTTCGGCAATTGATAGTTTCCTTCTCCTATTTTTTCTACTAACTCAGCATCCAGTCTCACCCGGATAAATCCCTTTGCTTTGTCAACCTCTTCGATCGAACCTAACAAAATTGCCTGCCACTTGAAAAGCTGCGGGACAGATTCTCGATCGTCGGATGTGCGATCGTCTTGCTCGCGGATTTCTTCAACTCTAACTACAAGTTTTATATCCTCATTTCTCGCCTTAGCTGCTCTCGTCCAAAAGTCATCTTGTTTGAGAGCGGTTCCTGATGATTTGTCGAGTTGCGCTAAAGATGCGTTAATCTCAAAAGTAATTTTGCGGGTAGCAGAGCCGTAATTATGACCGAAAAAAGGTACGAAAAATTCTCGCGTTTTAGCAATTCGCTCTTCTATCTTTAAAAAGGCTTTCCAAGCTTTTAACTGTTCTTCGGTTGGCACGCAATCCCCGCAAAAGGGAACTGTTTTCATGCGCTCTAAAGCCGAAGTTGGGACGGGCATTCGAGACTGGCGATCGAGGTGCAGTCCCAGGGAAAAAAGAACAGAAAAACCGTCATTGTATCCCCGTTCTGGGGATACTAAACGAGCTGAAAGCAACCGCAAGTTATTATGTCTATCTTCTGTTACCAGAGCTAACAAACTTAAGGTTTTTTGCCGTTGTTTCAAAATTTCTGGTAAGTTGGCTGTTTCGATGTCTGTGGCGATCGCCAGTTCCCATTTTTCTTCGCCCGGTGATTCTCCCGGCCCTTTGCGACGGACGTAGAAAGGCCTGGGTTCGTCTCCGAGAATATCTGAAAGCAATTCGGCGGCACGATCGCGCCGATCGCTAAATTCAGGATACTTTAAGAGAGCATCTTTACCTTCTAGCTCGCGGATTAAGTTATCTGTCGCCCGATCGCCTAAAAACCGATATCCCCAATTTTCATTATTATTTCTAGGCTCTGTTGCACTTGGCAATGAAAAAATAGATAGATTATTACTGATTTGAGGGGCTGTAACAATTGCCGAAATTTCTATTAAAAATTGGTGGTTAGATGCTTGCAAAACAATGGAGCCAGATAGATTAGTTCCGGCGGGAATATCTTGGGAATTGAGGATAATATCTAGTTTTTGCAACCCGCAAGAAAGGTAAGGCTGCTGTACTTTTAACCAAGGGTGAGAGCAGGAAACTTTGCAGTCGCCGCCGAGTTGCAGTTGTTCGGTTCGCTGCAAATATCGGTTAGTTTGGATTTCCCCAAAATGGACTGCTGTGGGGATATCCCAGCTTACTCCCAGCCATTGGACGTTGGGAGCGCTTCCCAAACATCTTACTCTATCTAAAACAGGTGCGGTATGCGGTGCGGATTCGATCGCAACTTCTCCCGTATTCCCGCCGACATTCCGCTCGATGCTCAAGTTTTCCAGTTTCACTCCGGAGACTGCGATTTTCAAAACAGGTTCGTCAGCGGCAAAAATGACGGTGTTTTCTCCTTCCCCCCGCAGCGCGATCGCTTTTTCAATGGTAAATGGCCCCTTATATTCCCCTGCTGTCAAAGCGATCTCAGATCCATCTTTAACAATTGTCAATAACTCACCAAAGTTGTCGGGATCGGCGGAGAAAGTAGCCATAGATAATTGTGGGGGGCGATCGGGAAGTTGATTTTTAGGTTTCTGAAGTTAACTACAGTTTAACACTGTTTAATTACGGTTAACATACTCACCGCACTTTGGAAGCGATTCCCTACCCTACCCTACGGGAACCCCTAGGGGGAACGGGAAGTGCTAAGGAAAAAGGGATAGCTTTGCTTAACGCCGGGGTTTGCCTACGGAAAATGAAACTGTTACATAAAGATGAGAAAGCCTGCAAACCCTCTCCGGCTGTTAATCGCGCTCGATAGACCTTAATTTTTATGCCATCAAAATAACCAAGAATCAAAATAACCAACAGGCGGCGAATCGTCATGCAAAATTTGAGCTTGATCTAAATTAGCTATAGATTCCGCCAATTCTCTACCTACTCTAATATCAAGCGCCCTATCGATTAAGGAAAATGAAAATTCATGCCCATCTTGCAAATATTTTGCTCTGGAAACAATCTCGCTTTTCTCTAAACTAGGGCTGTTACTCCCAATTAAAACGCTATTAATATCCTTCCAAGGAGACACGCATACCTGAGAAAACACGCTTTGAAAAGTCTTCACCTTTTCGGCATAAAACTCATCTCTTTGCAGCAGATTTACCAGCACAACTCCGGCGCTTGACAAGTGTTTTTGGCAGAGTTGATAAAATTCTTTGGTAGCCAGCCGGTGCGAAGAGTAACCGTTGCCACAAAACACGTCGGTCATGATGATATCGTACTTAATATCGGGATTTTTCTGTTCTAGATATTCTCTCCCATCTTGGATTGTGACGCTGAGTCGGCTGTCAAACTGCACTCCAAAACACTTTGTGGCTGCTGAAATCGCGATCGGGTCTACATCAGCACATTCTATAACAGTTTCCGGCAAATAATGGTGCAGGATTAACGGAATTCTGGCACCGCCAAACCCAGCTATATAGACTTTTTGGGGTTGATTTTGCCAAACTAAACCCAACATCATCGCTTGGGTATATTCAGAAACTAAATGCAGGGGATTGTTGAGGTCGATGACAGATTGCAACAAATCTGTATGCAAATTCACTTTCTCTACCAAAGAGAATTTTATTTTATTTTTATCTTTATTAACTGTAACATAGTGAACTCCCGACTCTTGACAAAAAATAACTCCATCCGGCTGTTGTTGTACCCAAGCCAGCCGCTGTTGAATATTCGCTAAATTGAGAGTTTGCCAGTTTTTTTGTTGGTCAATCATTAATTTCAAATTTTATGGCACACAGCGGCAGTCAGAAACCGGGTTTTTGGAGAAAATTCTGCTTCACCGCCCGTAGATTCAGCAAAAAATCCGGTTTCTTGAGTTTGATTAAGCAGGCTGTACGCGCTTGTAAGTCACTAACTCCAAACCAGAAATCGAAAAATCAACTCTTTCCCAATCTTCCTTCTCGCCTTCCAAATTTTCAAACGCTGCGGAGGTGAGCAAAATCTCTCCCCGTTCCGCCAAATCCTCTCCCAGCTTGGATGCTAGATTGAATTCAGATCCGTACATATCCTCTCCTTCTAGCATCAAAATGTCACCGTAGCCAATTCCAATGCAGAGGTAAATATCCATTTCCGGCGGCAGAGTTGTGTTTACAGCCCCCGTTTGTTTCAGACAGTCAATTGCAGCTTCAACAGCCGATTTCACATCGGGAAATACTGCAAAAATATTGTCGGCTTCTTCTTTAACAACAATGCCGCTATATTCCGAAATTACGGGCTTGACAATTCCGTGCATCCGGTGAATCATTGCCAGAAAGTGGATGATTCCGTAGCGGACAGTGGTTCGCGAAAACCCCGACATATCCATTACTAAAATTGCGTGGGTTTGGCGGAATGTGGCATTAATTTTTTCATCAATTTCTGCCATTCTTTCGGGGTGTTCGTTTCTTTCTTGCAGCAATTTTTTTAAATAACTGCGGTTATTTGTTTTCATTAGCTAATAATACTAAATTTGGGTAACTTTTCTCAATTTTATTCAGCGCTTCCAAGCCGCGATCTGCCTGAATTACGTTCAATTCGTTGCATCTCAACTGATGTGAAATGCACTCTCGCTGGCTGTGGGAATTTTCCACCACTAAAACTGTACTTATCACTCCCCACCTGGTTTTTTAGGTGAACTCGTTCGCTGCTGTGAGTTATCATTGCTGAAATTATTTTACCCGCATTGGATGAATTTGCGATCGCCTTCCCGGAAAAGCTGCTGCAGCAAATTTTCAACGGAGAAGTTGTTGGTAAGCTGTTGTGCAAATAAACATTGTATATTTTGACTATAGATCAAACAAAAATCTTCTCCCCCTCTTTACCTCCTCGCGAAGCCGAATAGCCCCTCTCTCCGTCTCCCCCTCTCCCCCTCACCATACACAATTGGGATGCACAACAGCTTAGCGGCTTGGTGACGAAGAGGTGGCGATGCTGGATTTTACGGCAGAAGAAAGCGATGCAGCGGCGCTGCTAGTTTGGCTGCGACTGTCAGTTTTGGGTCAATTCCCGGCGATAGTTGCGCCGTTTGCCGCCCTTGGACTTGACTTGAGGCGATCGCCTTCCACCCTGCAATAATTTGATTATTTGTTGAAATACAATTTAAATATTGATGAGCTTAGCAGCGACTCATCCTAACTTCGCAAGACTCAAACGAAACATATTTTTAAACGGTGGAAGTGAGAAAATTAAACATTTGAAAAAACCAGGCGCTGATAATATTTTGGCGGTGCATCTTTCAGGATTTTGACTTCCAGGATTTGGTTGCGGGAATCCCATTCTGCCGTTAATTTATAATCTTAAAGATGCAGGAAAATGATTTCGAGCCGGACTTACGCATCGACACCAAAGAAACCGGGTTTGGGCCTGATTTGCTGGCTGCAACGAAGGATTTTGATGAAAAACCCGGTTTCAAATCGCGCAGGTGTTCAAGATTATTGATGATATTCGATCGCCCGACCCGATCTTAGGGGTTGCATATTTTGGAAAATGTGCTATGGTATGACCTAATCGGTTCTGGTGGAGATCAGCCACTAGACGAAAGGGGGAAAGTTCGGTGCAAACCCGGCGCTGTCCCGCAACTGTGATGAAGCGTAGAGTAGCTTCTTAGTCAGGATGCCCGCCGATTGTATCGTTCTATTAACCCATCTGCGAGGTACGGATGTCTTCAGTATTTTGTTTTCGATTCGATTGTTTTTCACCAGATGCTGCGCGATCGGCTATTATGCTCCTTAACCCGTGAGAAACCTTTGGTGCAATTGGTTTCTAGAGCAACATAACGAGTTAAAAAAGTTAGCCTCAACAGCATTATCTAGTTTTAGACGCAAGAAATATTGCGCGGGGTTTTGCCTGCTGTAATTTCTAACAGCTTTGTGATAGCGATGTTAGATATTCAGACGATTTCACCTTTGAGGCGTCACATTACATTCTGATGACATTGCTGTAGAAAATTCTGCATCGGATACCCCTTAGTTTCCGACAGAGTTTCTATGGAATATCAAAGACTCAACTCGATCATTCAGCAAATATCAATAGTAAAAATTCAGTCATCTAATGTCCGGTTCATTACCATCACAAAAACCTTTTGTAGTGCGGACTTCAGTCCGTACTACGAACCAATCGGACAGGATATCAATTGCGATCGCTCTTTGTAATATCGCTATTTGTACTGATGATGCTATTGAAACCCATACTTAAGAGAGAAAAATCATGTCAATTTCAACTGCAACAATTGGATATCCTCGCATTGGTAAAAATCGCGAAGTTAAAATCGCACTAGAAGCATTTTGGAGTAGCAAATTAGATGCCAATAATTTATTACAAACAGTCAGAAAAGTAGAAATAGAAAACTGGCAAATACAGCTAAAAACAGGTATAGATCGCATCGGTGTTGGCGATACTACCCTCTACGATAGTGTTCTGGATTGGACAGTTCGCCTGGGGTTAATCCCCGATCGCTTTCGGGATTTATCAGGTTTAGATCGCTACTTTGCAATGGCGCGGGGCAAAGAAGGGATACCTGCACTAGAAATGACTAAATGGTTCGACACCAACTATCACTACCTGGTGCCAGAAATTCCCTCAGAATGGCAGCCTGCTGATTTTAGCGACTTTCTCGAAACGGTTAATCGCGCTCAAACTTTATTAGGCGAAAAAGTAATTCCTATTGTTTTAGGCCCCATTACTTTATTGCGATTAAGTCGGTTTGACATACCCTTAAATGAAGCAATTTCAAGATTACGAGAGCGTTATCTGGCGTTGCTGAAAGCCTTAAAAAACTTGGGTATTTCTGAAGTACAAATTCACGAACCTGCCTTAGTTCTGGGTGATGCTGGCCAATTCAAAGAAGCCTTTGAGTCAACCTATAGTTCCTTAGCTGAAATTAAACTTCCCATCGATTTAGTTACTTACTTTGATGATTTAGGAGATACCTATCCTTGGGTGATACAGTTACCAGTTGCTAAAATTAGCTTAGACTTTACTCGCGGATGCAATTTGAAATTGCTTAAAGAACAGGGATTTCCGGCTGATAAACGATTGGGTGTGGGAATTGTAGATGCTCGCAATATTTGGCAAATTCGTCCCGAACAAGTGCTGCCAGTGCTGCAAGAGATTCAGCAAATTACGCCCGATATTGTAATTCAGCCGTCGGCATCGTTGCAGTTTGTTCCCTACGATGCCGCACGGGAAACAAAGTTGCCAGAACCTCTCCGCAACGTGTTGAGTTTTGCCGAACAAAAACTGCAAGCTGTGAAGTTTTTGGCACGCAGTTTAGCCGGAGAAGAGACTGGAAGCGATCGCGCTAAAATTAGCAATGCCTGGACAACCTTCGAGGAGTTTAGCCCTACCAATATTGCCGTGCAGGAACGTCTGAACAGCCTGACAACCAATGACTTTCAACGCAAATTATCCTACGGCTTGCGGTTGTCGAAACAGATTTCTCTGCCCATTTTTCCCACCACAACGATCGGCTCGTTTCCTCAAACCCCGGAAGTGCGAAAACTGCGGCTGCGCTACAAAAAGGGTGAATTGAGTCAAGAAAACTATCAAGCTGCGATCGACGTTCAAATTGCCGATAGCATTAAAATCCAAGAAGAAATTGGGCTAGATGTGTTGGTGCATGGCGAATTTGAACGCACCGATATGGTGGAATATTTCGGACAACAGTTGGATGGATTCGCCTTCACGGCAAATGGCTGGGTACAAAGCTATGGCAGCCGTTACGTGCGTCCGCCGATTATTTACGGTGATGTTGTTCGCACTGATCCAATGACTGTGCGCGAGTTCAAAGTAGCGCAATCATTGACGCAAAAACCCGTTAAGGGAATGCTAACAGCTCCCGTAACAATTTTAAATTGGTCATATCCGCGCACCGATATTTCCAGACAAGTACAAGCATTTCAAATAGCTTTGGCCTTGCGGGATGAAATAGCAGATTTAGAAGCAGCAGGAGCGCAAGTAATTCAAGTAGATGAACCAGCATTGCGCGAAGGCTTACCTCTGAAAGTAGAAAACTGGAATCAATACCTGTCTTGGGCTGTAGATGCGTTTCTTCTGGCTACCGCAAGCGCTCATCCTCAAACTCAAATTCACACGCATATGTGCTACTGCGAATTTGGCGATATCATCAAAGATATTGAACGGTTAGATGCCGATGTAATTTCGATTGAAAATAGCCGCAGCAATAACCAAACGCTGCATGAAATAACCGCCGCAGGTTACACCTATCAAGTAGGTAATGGCGTGTATGACATCCACAGTCCAGTGGTGCCAACGACGGAACAGATTTTGCAACAACTGCGAACTGGCATTGCTAATCTACCAACTCAACAAATTTGGGTAAATCCCGATTGTGGCTTGAAAACACGACGTTGGGAAGAAGTAATTCCGGCGCTAAAAAATATGGTGGAAGCTGCCAAAATCCTGCGGGAGGAAGTAAATGCGACCGGAAAATAGCGTTTGGCAAGGAAATTTTGGCTATTGGCAACAGGGATTTATTCATACCAATTTGCTGGTTATTGGTTATACAGCATGGAAGGGATTTGAGTTTTTCGGGCGGGGTGTTGTGGTCTGTGATGTAGATACTCAAGTTCTTGATTCTACAATGACAAGCCTCGAATCAATTCCTTTTCAAATTCAGTTTATTCCTGTGAATTTGATGCAATTTTATCTGGGATCGCTATCCGTTGACTCATCGAATATTCCATCTGTGATAGCAGCAACTGTGAAGTACAATCCAGAGCAAGATATTCTGCTATTGCTGAAATTTGGTCGTCAAACAGAGGTAAATCTATTAAGGAAACTAGCCATTTCTCCTGCCGATTGCCACGAACAAGTCTGTAGGCGCTGGGAGGAATTTCAACCAAGTTTGATACCGTAAAAATTCCGATCTTAATGCCTAAATTAAACTCGATTCATATTTCGCATAGGTTGATAACTTGATACTGGATATTTAATACATGATGACATCTGAAACAAATAGCGAAGATTGGCAGCAATCCTTTATTGCAACTAATCTGCTGGTGTTAGGCTATAACGCTTGGGTTGGCTATCTGAATGGTGAACGAGGCGCAGTAATTTGTAGTCTTAATAACCCATTGATGGGAGTTACTGGTGAAACATTCCAATCGCATTTTGTTCCCCGCAGTCGTTTGGCTCCCTTTCTCAATGCTTGGTTATTGGCTCCCGACACCGCTATCCTGCAAAATCACCACATGAACGGTCATATTTTGCAAGCTGCAGATACCTATAACCCTAGTAAAGACATCATTCTGCTGCTGGAATCCGGTCGGGAAGTCACGTTCTTTTATCTGCGAAATCTACCGATTTCGCCCTCGCAATGTTACGAGCAAATCTGCAAAGAATGGGAAGAATTCCAACCTCAGTTCACCCGTTTGAACGAAGAAAATCTACGATGCAATTGATACTACACAAAGTTGGGATGGAACCAGTTGCCGAACGCAAGTTAGAGGGTTTTTTAGTGTTGGGGTTTCGGTTTGCGATCGGTTTGGCTAGCGGTGCATTGTTTGTCCGAATAGCAATAGTGCGATCGCAAATAGCAAAGCTGCATCTTCCTGAACAGGATTCTCTCTCTGAACGATCTGACTAATTCAGGACTGACGCATCAAGACCAAAGAAACCGGGTTTTTGAGCTAATCTGTTGCGCTATTTTCACAGCGAAAAATACTGTCGCTTTTGATTTTTTTGCTACTAATTTAGTACCGCAAAACACTAACAACAGCATCGCAGAAACCGGGTTTCTTGGATGTGCGCGGGGTGTCAGAAACCCGGTTTATTCCTCAATTTTGGTGGGGATGCGTAAATTATCGCAGAAACCGGGTTTCTTGGATGTGCGCGGGTGTCAGAAACCCGATTTCTGGCGATCGATGCGTCCAGGACTATATCGATCGCCCTACTGGTACAATAGAATGTACAAGATCAGCAAATTCAACCGCTACTCGAAATCATGTCCGCAAATACCGCGCTACCCGCAGCCCTAGCTAAAATCGTCCAGCGCTTCCAGCGACACTCCGATCCGAAACAGCGCTACGAACAACTGCTGTGGTATGCAAAGCGACTCCCAGCATTTACCGAAAGCGATAAACTCCCAGAAAACAAAGTTTCTGGTTGCGTATCGCAAGTTTATATTACCGCAAATTTGACCGACGGAAAAGTTTTGTATCAAGGCGATTCTGACGCTCAGTTAGTCAAAGGATTAGTTGGCTTGCTTGTGGAAGGCTTGAGCGGATTAACGCCTGCTGAAATAGTTAGCATTACCCCAGATTTTATTCAAGATACGGGATTGAATGTGAGCCTGACACCTTCCCGCGCTAACGGATTTTATAACATCTTTCAAATGATGAAAAATAAAGCAGTGGCTTGCGAATTGAGCGCGCAAGCAGAAGCAAACTAACCGGAAAAACAGCCATGATTCAGACTGCCGATTTAACCAAATCTAATTCTAGCAACTATCCCGCGACAGTTCAGAAATATCTCTGGAACTGGAAAGAAACACAGATTGAAGTTATTTACGAAACCAGGGGAGAAGGAAAACCCGTATTGTTACTGCCGGCTTTCAGTACGGTTTCAACGCGGGAAGAAATGCGTCCTTTAGCAGAGTTGTTAGCTCCAAATTTTCAAGTTTTGAGTGTAGATTGGCCTGGTTTCGGCGAATCTTCGCGCCCGCGCACCGACTACGAACCGCAATTATACCATCAGTTTTTGAAGGATTTTGTAGAGTCAGTTTTTAACAGTCCTGTGGCTGTAGTTGCGGCCGGTCACGCTGCGGGTTATGCGATGCAATTAGCGCAATCAAAGCCGAATGTTTGGTCAAAGATTGTGTTAGCTGCACCGACTTGGCGCGGGCCTTTGCCGACAATGAGCAAACAGCAAAGGGGTTGGCACGGAATGGTGAGAGAATTAGTACGATCGCCCTTAATCGGTCAATTCCTGTACAAACTGAACACTGCGCCGTCATTCCTGAGTTTGATGTACCGCCGCCACGTCTACGCCGATGCCGCCAAAGTCACAGCGGATTTCATTCAAAATAAGCGGAAAGTCACTCAACAAGCAGGCGCGAGATTTGGTTCGGCGGCTTTTGTCACCGGAGGTTTAGATCCGGCAAAAACGCGGGAAGAATTTGTCGCCAACTTCCAAGGATTAACAGTACCGGTGATGGTTGTAGTTGCGGAAAAAGCGCCGCCCAAATCAAAGGCGGAAATGGAAGTATTAGCTCAATTACCGGGAGTGGAATCGCGAGTTATTCCGGGAACTTTGGGCCTGCACGAAGAGTTTGCAGAAGATTTGGCAAATGCGGTTAAGTCTTTTATTTAAGAGGTAATGAACCGCAGAGGACGCTGAGGGCGCAGAGGAGAGAAGCAAAGAGGGGATGAATGCAGGCTATTTTTTTTACGTTAGTTTTAATTTTTTGCTATTGGTTTTGTCTGCCAGTTTATGCTGTCGGACAGTTGCAGCCGATGGACTCACAAAAAAGTATCATTGAAGGTGCGATCGACTTTCACATCCATTCGTCTCCTGATGTGATTCCCCGCAGGTTGGATGATTTTGAGGTAGCTAAATTTGCCACCAGCGCGCACATGAAAGCAGTTGTCTTAAAAAATCACTATGGCAGCACCGCAGCACGGGCAGTTCTAGTCAATAAAATTGTACCGCAAATCGAAGTTTTCGGGGGAATTGTTCTCAATCATTCCGTAGGCGGGATTAATCCCCAAGCTGTAGAAGCAATGCACCGCATCGGCGGCAAATACGGTAAAGTAGTGTGGCTGCCAACCGTTGATTCCAATCATCATTTAAAGGTTTTTCACAAATCGGGAATCGGGATTAAAGTAGCAGAAAACGGCAAACTTTTACCAGAAACAGCAGCGGTACTCAAGATAGTAGCTAGAGATAATTTAGTATTGGAAACCGGACACATTTCCTCAGCAGAAGTTATGGCAGTTGTCCGGCAAGCCAGACTTCTCAACATTAAAAACATCCTGATTACCCACGCAATGGCAGATGTACCCGGTTTGTCCCTAGAAAATATGCAAACAGCAGCCCAGATGGGAGCGTTTCTAGAATTAGCATTTGTCAACGATTTGATGGGAGAAAATGCCGCCGATGACGGACATAAAAACTGGCATCACGTTTCCATTAATCAGATGGTAACAGCCATTAAACTCATCGGAGCCGAGCATTTTGTTCTGAGCACAGATTTGGGAAGAAAACCCGATCCTTTACCTGCAGAAGGTTACAAATTATTTGTAGAAAAGTTGATGGATGAAGGCATTTCTCAACCTGAAATTGATTTAATGATGAAAAAAAATCCCGCTCGCTTGTTAGGGATTTAGAATTGTTAGCTGTTAGCTGTTGACTGTTAGCTGTTGACTGTTAGCTGTTAGCTGTTGACTGTTGACTAATGACTAAGGACTAAGGACTAAGGACTAAGGACTAAGGACTAATGACTACCGCCAACTGCCAACTACCAACTACCAACTACCAACTACCAACTGCCAACTGCCAACTGCCAACTGACTAATGACTTTTTCTATTCTTGATTATTTTTACCGCGCACGTATCCGTTATCTGCAATCCGCCAAGCACCGCCAGCATTACCCGTTAAATCGCAATCATCTACTGTAGCAATGCCATCTCTGTAAACTACAATCGCCTCACCTTCATTGCTATTAATCCGACAGCGGCGCACGATCAATTTTCCTCCCAATCCGACACCGATTCCCAGACTGCCGTTATTATAAATATTGCAATCTTCCACCGTTGCTTTCCCATTATCCGAGATAAAAATCCCGTTCCATATTGCATCGTGAATTTGACAGCGGCGGATTACCGAACTCGCCTCGGAGCCACAAATTACCACCACAGAATAGTTGGCAGAAGTGATATCGCTGTCTTCTAAAATTAACTCGCCTCTACGAATATCTACAGCATAATATTTCCCCGTGGCTATCAGCGTCAAACCTCGGACTAAAGCGCTATCGGTTTGCATTTGAATGCAGTTTGAGTCGGTGCTTTCCACAGTGACGCTACCCGCTTCTGTGCTGCCGATAATTTCCACAGATTTGTCGATGATTAAACTTTCTCGATACAAACCGGGCTGTACATAAATGTGCGTACCCGAAGCCGCATTTTTTACGGCTTCGCTAATAGTAGTATAATCGCCTTGACCTTCTTGGCAAACGATAAGGCCTTGACTTTTATCAACTATTGGTTGTGAGGTGGATTTTTCAATTTTGTCTGCTAATTCAGCCTTGGGAATTTCTCGATCGCCCTTTTCGACAATTGGCGATTGTAACTCCAAGCTTTCTTGATTGACTGTTCCTAACTGAGGTTCTAACTCAGATTCTTGACGTTGCAATTGAGCTTGATTCTCGTTGGCTGTCTCGATTTGACTTTGAAGTTCTGAGAGTTGAGCATCAAGTTGCGATCGTTCTCTGTTAGCAGTGTCTAACTGAGATTCCAATCGTGAGCGAATTTGAGTCACACTTTCTAACTGACTTTCTAACTCGGATATTTGAGATTGTAGTTGATTTTGATTTTGGTTTGCTGTGTCAATTTGAGTTTGAAATTCCAACTGTTGAGCTGCCATCTGAGATGCCAATTCTGAGCGAATTTGACTTACGCTTTCTAACTGACTTTCCAACTCAGATATTTGAGACTGTAGTTGATTTTGGTTTTGGTTGGTCGTGTCAATTTGAGTTTGAAATTCCAACTGTTGAGCCGCCAGCTGTGATTCCAATGCTGAGCGAATTTGACTTACGCTTTCTAACTGAGTTTCTAACTTGGATATCTGAGATTGCTGTTGATTTTCGTTTTGGTTAGCTTGCTCGACTTGAGTTTGGAATTCCGACTGTTGAGCTGCCAGATTTGATTCCAATTCTGAGCGAATTTGAGTCACACTTTCTAACTGACTTTTTAACTCGGATATTTGAAATTGCAGTTGATTTTGATTTTTGTTGGCTGTGTCAATTTTAGTTCGGAATTCCGACTGTTGAGCCGCCAGCTGTGATTCCAATTCTGAGCGAATTTGAGTCACGCTTTCTAACTGAGTTTCTAACTTAGATATCTGAGATTGTTGGTGATTTTGATTGTGGTTGGCTTGCTCGACTTGAGTTTGGAACTCCGAGAGTTGAGCCGCAAGTTGTGATTCTAATTCTGAGCGAATTTGATGCGCGCTTTCTAACTGGGTTTCTAACTCGGATATTTGAGATTGTAGTTGATTTTGATTTTGGTTTGCTTGCTCGATTTGACTTTGGAATTCCGAGAGTTGAGCCGCAAGCTGCGATTGCTCAGTGTTAGCAGTTTCTAATTGAGCTTGCAGTTCCGATAATTGAGATATAAGTTGGGAGTTATCTCCCTCGCTGGGATTTACTTGAGCCTGCAATTCTGACAACTGCAAAAGCAGTTGTTCTCGCTCTCCAATAACTGTCTGTGATTGATTTTGCAGCTCAGACAATTGAGAGTTTAACTGCATTTTATCTCGATTGGCAGCTTCTAACTGTGTTTCCAACTCTAATAATTCAGATAGAGTTTGTTCTGCTTGTTGGCGGGCGGTTTCCAATTGAGAATTGAGTATTTCCTGTTCTTGTTCTGCACTTTCCAATTGAGCTTGCAAATTCGACAGTTGAGAATGCAGTTGCTCCCGCTCTTGAATTGAGCGCTCGAACTTAATTTGAATTTCCGACAACTGGTACTGTAGCTGCAATTTGCCTTGACTGGCTGTTTCCAACTGACTGTCAAATTCCGACAGCCGATCGCGAAATAGAGCGATCTCTGCATCCAGCGCCTCTCGCTCTGTTTGCATTTCCAGGATTTGAGCTACAAGTTGCGATCGCTCCAGAGTCGCAACTTCTAGCCGATTTTGAAGTTCCGCCAATTCCGGTAACTGCGACTGAGCTTGCCCTGCGCTTTCTAACTGAAACTGCAAATCAGCAATCAAAGCATCAACTTGCGATCGCTCTTCAGCAATTTGGGCCATAAACCCTTCCAATTCCGACACCTGATTATTTAATAAATCCTGCTCGCCAGTCACACTTGCCAAGCGATTTTGCAACTGAGACAATTCAGAATTAAGCTGATTTTCCATCTCAGTCTTTTGGCGCAATTCCGAAGTTCTGGCATCCAACTGCGACGCTAACTTCGATATAGCCTCCTGCGAGCCGTGCATCCGCACCAAATTTCGTGAATTTCGCTTATTCAAAATTAGCCAGCAGACTAATGCACCGCCTCCAAATCCTATTAATAAAAGTAATGCTTCCATTTGGTTTATCTAATCTATATAAATTGAATTGCCCTGATGCTTGCCCAAAAAATGGACATCCACAAATCCTGTTCTTGCTCAAAGCTATCACAACTTGCGCGCATTTTTTTTTACTTGGCTCGGCAATTTATATTTATTTACATAAATTCAACAGGTAAGATGTCTGTTGCATTGGTGTCCAGTCAACCCTAAAAACCTTTGTATTTCTCGTTGATACGCGCGTCTCGCTCCCCCTTCCATACCCCCATACTCCCCCGGATAGTCTGGGAGTAGGGGTTGACTTTGATATTTTCCGCTCCCCTTTTCGATGCGGGGTCACCGGGGGAGCGAAGGCATAATCCTCCAACAGTAGATTGGCAATAAATTTGAATGCAACGGCGTACAATGCACGCCCTACAAGATGTTTTGTCAAAGTTCAATTAGCGAAGTAAATCCACAATATGAGGAATAATCGCGATATGTTGAGTCAACAAATAATCCAACCTATCCGCCAGCAAACTAAAAATTAAATCGTTATAACTCATCCCGTATTCCGCCAAGCCCAAAGTAACCAAACTTGTCACATTTTCGTCTGGATGTTTTAGATCCGGTTTCGGATTTGCTTCCAAAACATAAAGTGAACCCTCAGCATCACTCCTGACATCAATCCGCACCAAACTGTTCAAACTAAACTCCCAATATATTTTGCAAGCTAACTCAATTAACCTTTGTTTTAGTTCTGGTTCTTCCTCCCCCATCAACCGCCCGCGATCGGCCGTAATCGCCTTTTGATCCATAGAAGTAAAGATGCGTTCCTCCGGTTCAAAAACTCGTTCTACCGTGGAAAAGGCAAAGGGTTTTGGATTTTTGGTAAAACAGCCTTTAGCATGAGTTACATAACCACAAACCGCTACACAAAATTCTCTTCCTGGCAAATACTTTTCAATTAAAGCCGTATTATGAGTTTCTCGGTGAACTTCTGAAACCGCCTGAGATAAACCCTCAATTTTGTCAATCAAATGAACCTGCAGCGAAGCGCGGCCGGATACTGGTTTGACAATAAAAGGCCCTCGATAATCACCGAAGACTATGGCAAAACGCTCGTGGAAATTAGGCTGAAAAATTCCTTGGGAAGGATGCCAAGTCATAAACGGAGCGGTTTTTATTCCGACTGATTGCAGTTCCCGTTTAAAAGCGTGTTTGTTGTCTAAAGTAGAACTGTTTAAAGGATTGTGACCGACATAGGGCATTCCCAACATTTCTAACAAGGCGGGAGTGTGACAAACAGGATTGTAGCCCTGCACTCCGCCCGTATTTAGCCAGACTAAATGGATTTTTTGTTCTTTTAGTTGTGCGGGTAAGTTCATGTCATCAGGGATGACACAGACGTGCTGAAAGCCGATTTCGGTTAATGCTCGGGCAATCTCGCGGGCGACGATTTCGTAGCTTTTCCAAGAACGGGGATTGTGCGTTTTGTAAATTACGGCTCCCTGGCGATCGCAGTTGCCACCAAACACCACAGCAATCCGCAGTTTGGCAAACAGCTTTTCTAAGTATTGAGGGAGCAAACTCAATTCGTAATGCCAGGAATTTATACCGGTTGATGTTGCTACCATTTAATTTTTTTCCTTTTTTGTTTTATTTGCGATCGGCATATTTGCTCGATTTGGCTAAATATATTCCAGCCAAAACTACAGAGAAAGCGAACCAATTAAACAAGCTCAAATTTTCGGAAAATAGCATCCAGGCAATAATCGCCGTAATTACTGGTTCTAGCAGCAGAAAAAGGGCGACAAATCCCGATGACAAAGTGCCGAGACTGTGGATGAGAAGTCCTTGGCCAAAAGCTTGACAAATCACGGCTAAGGCAATTACAGTCAGCCATCCCTCCCAAGAATAAGGGAAAATTCGATCGCCCTCCAGCAAAACCAAGGGCAAAATCAAGAGGCTACCAATCAAACAGCGCCACATCAATATAGTTGTCGCCGGGAACTTGGTTCGCAAATCTTCCGCAATCAGCAGATTTGCTGCATAAAACATTGCGGATAACAAAGCAGCAATGTCCCCGGTAAAATTGTCTCCGGCGATTTGCAAGTCGGTAGTGCCGATCGCAATTGCGCCTGATAAAGCCACTACCAATCCCAGCAAAAACCTGCCGTCAAAATGCCGTCCCAACAGCAGCCATCCCCCCAAAGTAGTAAATAAAGGAGTTAAGTTGCGAAGTACGGTAGAATTAGCGACATTAGTTTGAGTTAGCGACCAGGCCCAGAAACCGAGAGAAGCAGAAGAAACCACGCCGACGGCTGTTAATAACATCACATCCTTCAGAGTGTAGTTCGATCGCCCTTCAACTACATTCCCAGACATTCGGCGGCGCGCTTCCCCCGCCCCGTTCCAAATTCCAAATACCGCAGTTGCTATCCACAAGCGGTTAAAAACCGTAGCATTCGGACTGATTTCCCGTTCGCTCAACCGAATAAAAATGGCCGCCAGGGACACCGCCAGCAGCGCCGCAGACAGCGAGACGATCGCCCAAATTTTACCTTGACTTTCGTCAGCTAATTCACCGTTATTTAAATTGTCCGGGTTTCCAGAAACAATAGTTGTTTCTTCTGCTATTGACGCAGGTATTAACTGATTATTTGCCAAAATATTGTGCTGAATGTCAATATTTTCTTCGGCTAATTCCAACTTTTTTGACATTATTGAAAAGTCCCACCAAGGCTGAAAGTATAAATTAGAAGACTGCCAAAACCCGGTCAGGAATTACACACTCCTTACTTAAGAAACCGGGTTTTTTGTTGGCATCAAGGGCTACAACCAAATTTTTGGCAAAAAACCCAGTTTCTGGCGACCAGTGCAGGACTATATGTTTGATAATTAACAGGAGCTTAGGTTGAAGGTTTAACAGAAAGTTTTGTCAAAGCTTCCTTGAGCGCCGGCGGCAATTGGCGGATAATCTTGCCCTTGTCCCGATCGACACCAACCAAAGTTACCTGCGCCGTCACGTATAACTCCTGCGTATCGGGCGATCGAATTTCGTAATCCCAAAGCAGCCGCACACCCTCACTCGCCGCCACCCGCGTTCTGACAGCCACCAATTGACCCATTTGCACAGAGCGGTGGTAGCGCAGCGAAAGCTCCACCACCGGCAATTCCAAACCCTGCGCCACCCACTCCGCATACTCAATACCGAGAGAGCGCAAACTTTCCACCCGCGCTTCCTCCATCCAAGCCAGATAAGTCCCGTGCCAAACCATACCCGAATAGTCAGTATGGTGAGGGTAGACTCGCACCAAATATTCAAACCAGCCCTCAGAGTCCATACCGGGTCGATTTTGAATAGCACCAGTCGGTGCGAGTTCTGGTTGAGTTCGATCGTTCTCTAACACGTTACAAATTGTTCCAAAACGCTACATTTCTACAAATCATAAAGCAAACTTCAGGCCTATGCTTGACATTGACCCACTAGAGTACCAACACCCTAGTGAGAGAGTCGCACAAGAAAACTCAACTGTTTTTACTGCAAAAAACAACCATGATAGAAAAAATTTTAGTAGCCGTCGCCGGTCGTGGCTTGTGCGAAGAGATGTTTAATATGTTGATGGACATCCCTTCCTTGCAACAAAGCTCTGTCACCGTCTTGCACGTCGTGCCGCCCCAAGTGACATCCGACGGCATGGCCCAAAAGTTGGAAGAAGGAGGCAAGATTTTAGCACAAGCAGTCCAGTCCTTAAAAATCGATCCCAACAAAGTCAATCCCCGGCTGAAACAGGGAGACCCAAAAACCACAGTTTGCCAAGTCGCAGAAGAAGAACAATCCGACTTAGTGATTATGGGTTCTCGGGGATTGGGACGGCTGCAATCGATTTTGGAAAACTCAGTCAGCCAGTACGTTTTCCAGCTAACATCCAGACCGATGCTGTTGGTCAAAGACGACATCTACGTCAAAAAAATCCGGCGCGTCATGGTGGCCCTAGACCCATCTGAATCCGCCAAACAATCCTTAGAACTAGCCCTATCTTTTGTCAAAGAAGTCAACGGCGGACAGATAATTTTAGTGCACGTCACCAAAGATTTGACTGGAAAATCCACCGAAGATGTAACAGCAAATGCTGAAAAAGATCCAGTATTAGCTTCCGCAGTAGCCCTCGCGAAACAACTGGGAGTTAGCTACCGCTGCGTGAGTGCCACAGGTAAGCCCGGGGAAGAAATTTGTCGGATTGCAGACGAAGTGAATGCCGATTTATTAGTAATCGGTTCCCCGGATCGGCGGCCCAACGTTGCCAAAAACTTTTTGGATCTCGATCGACTCCTAGGAAATTCCCTCTCCGACTACGTGAGAGTCTACGCCAACTGTCCCGTCTTGCTAGCCCGCACAGTCGTGGGCTAAACTCTCATCGCCAGCGGTGGGGTGCGGCGAGTGCGAGTAATTCTCGATCGTCCGCGAGCAATCTCAAAACCTCAGCACCATTTATTCCCGGCGTGCGTCAGTTTTGAGATTGTCAAGAAAGTAGCTAAAATCTTCCTAGGAATGGCAAGCAAATCGCTTAAGCGATTTGCTTGTTTTGCTTGTCACCGACAAAAGTCTGGTAACGAGCAATTATTAAATTGCATTCCTAAGTAATATCGTTTCCGGCTGCATCGTCAGGTGATAACTTAGAGGGAAATTCATAAATGATTTTTATAAGTCACCACCTATATCGGTGCAATTTTCAGTTGTTCGATTCACAGTCAACAGTCAACAGTCAACAGTCAACAGTTAACAGTCAACAGTTAACAGTTAACAGTTAACATCATAAGGAGTGCAACCGGAATTGATATAATTAAATTTTCGTTTCCAAACAGTTCACAAAAAAAGCGCCCCAGAAAAAAACTGTTGGCGCTTTTTTTTTACAACTAGCTTTTGCCAGACAAAAATAGCAGCAATTGCTATTCTTTTCCACCTTGACGGCTAGCCGTTTGAATGTACAGAATGATGAGAAAAACGCTGGGAACCAATACAAACAGAATGGTTGCCACAAAACCTAAATCATTAACTTCCATGAAGACCCCCGCCTCTATCAAAAAATAGGAAAACACACACTACTAGGATACCACTCAAAGGCCAAAGGAAAACTCGAAGACAGAAGGAGCCTCGGAGAACCCGAGAACCCGAGAACCCGAGAACCCCAGAAGTCTACAGCTTCTTCCCTCTTCCCTCTTCCCTCTTCCCTCTTCCCTCTTCCATCGGACTGATGACGTTGTACGGAAAGCTCGGAGGCGACAGCACTAATGACTGATGACTGATGACTGATGACTGATGACTGATGACTAATGACTAATGACTAATGACTAATGACTAATGACTGATGACTAATGACTAATGACTAATGACTAATGACTTCTTCCCTAGAACTTGGCAAACCCTAGCTACGGCTTAGTCTTCACGCTCACCGGGCCGTTGACCGTAGTTTGACAAGCCAACCGATAGTTTTCGGGCTTTTTCTTGAGCTTGCGGTTCTCAAAATCAGTACGGGGCGAGAGGTTTTCACTTCCCTCGACAATTTCCACAATGCAGGTGCCGCATTGACCGTAGCCCCCGCAATTCATCATCTTTCCCGAAAACCTGTACAAGTCGATGCGGTTTTCTAGAGCTTTGAGCCTCAAATTGGCTCCATCTGCTGCGATGACTTCCTGATTTTCCTTCACAAACTTGATATTGGCCATTACCGATTCCTTAACGCAGTTGACATGGAGCTCTCTAACCAAATATTAACTAATGTGTCGAACGTTTCATACCCGATGTCTCATCCTTTGCGATGAAAGGTCGATCGCCCCAACCCAACCCAAGCCAACCCAACCCAATCTCATAGCATTTGAGATTTGAGATTTGAAAATTGGGAATGACCGATCGGATATGGGTTTGGAGTTAACCTACAGTGGCATTTTTTGGGGCAAACTCCTATCAAGGAGCATCCGAGAGGTTATTACTGGGAAGATTGCTCACAGCCCGCTGGAGAGACGAAAGCCCCAGGTTGTAGGTGACAATTGCCGACAATCGGTTTCTCTCAGCCCTAGTCAAATCAGTTTCCGCCTGAATCACATCCGTCTGAGTACCCACGCCAGCTTGAAACCGCAGTCTCGCCAGACGCAGAGCTTCCCTCGACTGCAAAACCCCCGCCTCAGAAGTTTCGATGTTCTCAAAACTCGACTCCAAGCCAAAATAGGCTTGTTCCACTTCCCGGCGCACTTGGTTGCGGAGTTGGTCAAATCGACTTTCGGCGATCGCAATATCAGCATCCCGCTGTTGGATCCTCGACCTCACCGCACCCCCATCAAAGATATTCCAAGTCAAATTCGCTTGCAGCGCATAGCCGCTCGCCCAGCCGCGAGTTGAAAACGGGTCTGGATTGTCAGAAGTTACCCCCTGGAAGTTGTAGGAACCGCTGACACTGACTTGAGGCAGTCCCCCCGCCCGAATCGATCGCCTTTGCTGCTTGCTGATATCCCTCTGTACCAACTGCTGTTCCAACTCAGGGCGATTCTTAATAGCCTGCACGATACTCTCTTCCAAAGACAGCCGCCAAGAGCCAGCTTGCTCCACCGGGTCAGCCGCCGTCAAGTTTGCCGACTGGCTGATATTCAAAAGCTCAGCCAGCCGGCGCTGGGCCACTCGCTGGTCGCGGCGGGCCACCGAGAGTTGCTGCTGTTCGTTAGCCAAATTTGCCTGAGCTTGCAATACCGCAAACCTGGTTCCTACCCCGGCCCGTTCCAAAGCTTCAGCATCCCGCAAACTTTGCTGGGCATTTCTCACAGAAGCTTGGCGGATAGCAACTTGTCCGTCGGAGTTTTGCAAATTGTAGTAAGCCTCAGCAGTGTCGAAGCGGAGTTGCTCGGCTTGGCGCTCCAAATCCAGTTCCCGAAAGCGCAACTGTTCCCTAGCCGCGCGGATGTTAGCATTGCGGCGGCCGAAAATGTCGAGGTCGTAGCTCAACTGCAAACTGTTGTTGAGACTGGTGCTGCCGAAATTGTCGAACTCGGGAGAATTCGCCGGCAGTTGTTGGTTGGCCGGCAAAGTCTCATTGCGGCGTAGCCGGGACTGCACCCCAATCTGTCCGCTGGCGCTGACTTGGCGGCTCGCGTTCATTTGAAAAGTCAAGTCTGGAAATAAAGCAGCTTGTTGTTCGCGCACGGCCGCTCGACTTTGTTCGAGTTGTTTCTCGGCGATTTGCAAAGTTTGACTGTTGCGGCGGGCGATGTCTATAGCCTGCTGCAAGGTAATTGACTCTGTTTGCTCGATCCTGACATCCTCGGGCTTTGTCGGAAACAGCAGCGGATTCGGGTTGGGTTCTAGGGAAGCCGGAGGGTTGGTTTCTAAAATGCCCTTCGGGGTGACTGGGGGGAAACTTTCGATGGGAGTGCCGCGGGGAGTTGGTGCTGGCAAATTGGGCGCCGGAACACTGTTGGGGCCGCTCGGAATTGGCTGCTGAGAGACTGTATTTGCGGGCGTTCCAGACTGCGCCTTCTGTGCAGACTGAGTTGCAGGGGAAGCCGGAGCAGCCTGTTGGGGCTTTGATGCTTGCTCGGGCTTGGTTGGCTCAGTTGCTGCGATATTTGCTTCCCCTTGCGGAGCCGCCTCGGAGGTTGGGGGGTTAAGGGCGATCGATTCTTCGGGCTCTGATGCTGGTTCTGACGCTGTGTTTGAGGTCGATCGAATATTCGGGCCTAATTCGAGCTGATTCAAGCTGGCAGAGCTGTCGAGAGATTGAGCCGGGGGCTGGGCCGAAGCAGTTTGTGCGGCGTTGCTGAAAGTAATTGCAGCGCCCACTCCGACCACGACGATTTGACGAAAAACACGCATAATTTTTTAATTACTGCAATTCTAGAGACAATTTTAGAGCAAGATTGAGTTCTCAATTTTCGAGTCTGTAGCCGGGACTAAACATTTACAAGTCACAATTACCTACTCATCTTAAACTTTTGAATGCTTGATTCAAAATTTAGAATTGAACTTCAGCAGTTGCCAGACCGATCGCCCCTGAGATTAGTTCCTCTACTCCGCTCACCGGCAAAATCCGGGTTTTCAGCGAGCTAGCTAGCTGTTCTACGGTCATGTCATCGAGAAAACGAGGTTCACCCTGTTTTAGCATAACCGAAGGCAGCAAGATGCCATCTCCCAAGTCTCGCCCCTGCAAAGCTTCCAGCAAATCTTGCCCGGTGAGCAAACCCGTGACGGTGATAGTTTGTCCCCAGTAGCGGCTGGAGAGTGCGGCCATGTTGACCGACAAGCCGGGAATTTGGTTTAGTTGTTGTACGATCGGCCCAAAAGCCTTTTCAACAGCATTCCCCACCACCCAAACCAACTGGCGCGGCGGAATAACCGGCAGCGGTTGCAGCTTAGCAAAAGCCGCTTCAAACTGCCCAATAAACTGGCGGATAGAACCCACACCATTACCAATTTGGGGATAATCCTCATAATCAGCCGCCGACGGCAAATCCAAACCCGCGATTAAAAACCATTCATCAGCCAGCCAAATACAGCCAGATTTTGAATTCTTTTTCTTGGCTTTTCCGCCTGCTTTTCCCTGACTCAAAACCCCTTGAATTTGATGCACTTGCGCGATAACTTCCCGCGCTTTTTCCGCAGTTACAGCAATTAATTCATCTGCCGCAGGGCGAAACCGAGTTAAACCCACCGGCACCACCGCCACCGATGCCACAGCGGGAATATTTCCGGTATGAAACTTTGCCAAATCCAACAAAGTGCGTTCCAAATGTTCGCCATCATTAATTCCCGGACAAACCACAACTTGAGCGTGAATTTGCAAGCGGCGTTCTTGAAACCATTTAATTTGCTCTAAAATCTTCCCAGCCCTGAAATTTTTCAGCAACCTAATCCGCACGTCCGGTTCCGTAGCGTGCACCGAAACATAGAGAGGAGAAAGCCGCATTTGTTCGATTCGGTTCCACTCTTTTTCAGTCAGATTGGTGAGAGTCAAATAGCTGCCGTAAAGAAAGCTGAGGCGGTAGTCATCATCTTTGAAATACAGAGTTTCCCGCTTTCCCGGAGGTTGCTGGTCGATAAAGCAAAAAGGGCAGCGATTGTTACACTGAATTAGTCCGTCGAAGAGGGCAGTTTCAAATTCCACACCCAAGTCTTCGTCATACTCTTTTTCTATTTCTAACTTGTGAGTTTTGCCTTTGGCATCTAAAACTTCTAGTTCCAGAAATTCGTCGGCGCACAGAAATTGATAGTCGATCAAATCGCGGGGTTTTTGGCCGTTGACAGCGACGATGGAATCTCCGGCATCAAATCCCATTTCTGCTGCGATGCTGTCGGGAATAACTTTGGTAATTCTGGCGGGTTTGGTTGAGGATTCGCTCATAAGTTCGCGCTTGCATTTTCAAGTTTGATAAATTGCTATTCAAAAATTAATTTTCTATTTTAATCAAGTCTCAACTCATATCATAATTTATACCATTTGTCAAGCAGGATGCCTAGTAAAAAATATGTGTTTGTGAAGTGCGATCGACCCACAATCCACAAGCTTTCAAATGATTTATTGTATTTATTAAGTCACATTAAATCTGTATCATTAATTGAATTATGACAA
This sequence comes from Microcoleus sp. CZ3-B2, assembly GCF_036705055.1. Taxonomy (NCBI): domain Bacteria; kingdom Bacillati; phylum Cyanobacteriota; class Cyanophyceae; order Oscillatoriales; family Microcoleaceae; genus Microcoleus; species Microcoleus sp. CZ3-B2. The sequence continues at coordinate 74,923 of NZ_JAUBTN010000017.1, forward strand.
TTTTATGGCAGTTAGCGTAAAGGTAAAAATCGCACTTGTCCTTCCCATTCTCCTTCCAGACTGCACTCAGAAATCAGCAAAATTTCCTCAATCGCCAAACCCACTGCAACACGGCGGCTGACTTCAAATAACCCTGGCATCGCCAAACCAGCTTCGATTCTATCGTAGGCAAAGTTTGTCATGGTTGCTACATCATGAGTTAGTACAACCCGCCCTTGCAGCGCAGCCCATTCTAAGACTGTTGGATCGTCTGCTTCTCTGAGTCCTATATCTTGAACGCGGACAATCTCAACATCGGGATTCCGCCGCAAAACACCCCGAACAATTTGATTGTTAAAGTTTTCATCAGCCAATAATCGCAGCATATAAAACTACCCTTTTTGGTTGCGTCTTGCTAATAAGCGATCGCGTATTCCAACTGGGTTAAAACGCTTTTCTGCTTCCTGCTGAACTTCTGCGGCAAGACGTTGACGTTCCATCAGATAAGCATCAACTTCGGATTGGTGTCGCAAGTAGTAGCCGATCGCAAAATAAATATCCGAAAGTTCAAGAGACGGGTACTGTTCCCGGATTTCTTCTGCTGTGGCTCCTTCTAGAAAAGCTGTAAGGACTGTATCTAAGGTGACTCTGGTTGTGCTAATGCGGATGACACCGTTTGCATCAGCCACAAGCGGAATTGGTTCAGCCGTAGGAACGAGTAGCATTTTGAGATTGAGGGCGGTGTGAATTTTCTATCTTCAGCATAGCCGATCGACACTCCCGGCTCTAATATATTTTTTCTGCACATCCTCCTGCAATCTGCACCTGAAAAGTTATTCCCGATCGCATTGGCTGCCATCCGAGTTGCACCGCTTGCCGTATCCATTGTGCTACATCAGAGGGTGTTACTGGCATAAATGTACAGTTAGTTGTTGGATTCCAACCTTGAGAATGAGCTCTATCGGTGATAATAACTAACACCGATCCCGATCTATCAGCGTGTTCGACAGCAACATGAAGATTTCCCGATTCTGCTTGCAGATTAGCAGCTTGTCTTCGGATTAGCCAGACGAAAGGTTCCCCATCTACAATAATTTTTCTTGTTCCTTTTTTCGGTATTGACATAGTTTGCTTCCAGCCAGTTTACTCATGGGATTATAACGAAAAGACTAAAGCATCTGATTCTTCAGAAGTTGTGCTAAACCCTCCTAAAGTTGAGAAAGGGGTAATGTTTGTCCAGTCATGGCTTGCTGCCAAGATTGGCGAAAGCTGAGGCGTAAAAAATCTGTATCTTCCTCTGTTGTCGTAGCTTGAGTTTCCAGAGAATGGGTGCGTTGAATAATAGTGGATAGTGTTTTAAGTAGTTCAAGTTGTTCTGTCAATGACATTGACTGAGCAAGATCGATCGCTTTTTGAAGTTGTGAAGTCATAGTAAATCCTCCTGGTTTTATTTTACATTAGTTACCCACGATCGCATACCACAAACTCACCATCAGGCACAAACTCGCTAAATGCTGAGGAATCAAAGATTTAATCGATCGCTTGGCAATTTTCTGAGTCACAAATATCGTCACCAACAATGAGAGAATTAAAGTAAAACCTTGCAAAAAGCTAATCACCGCTGGATCTCCTACAAAACTCGGTAAATCATCTCTAATTTGTCCGAAAGTGGCAAAAGTTACCGGAATCACTCGCCCGCCTTCCTGCAAACCCAATCGCCAATAGTGAGCCAAACTACCGCCCCAAACTAGAGGTAGATATCCGTAGGCGAGAGAGACAAATGAGAGAGGTTTATAGGTTGTAAATGGGATACTTTTTGCTTGTCCCAATCGGTAAATTGCCTGCATGACGGCGTAAGCTACTAACGGAATCAGCGGCGGAATAATTAACACCGCGAGCGACATTCCTAAGTGAGGTAAAAATTGCTCTAAATTGATGCCCAGCCCCAATAAACTATCGATTTCCGGTAAGCGATGGAGATAGATACCGCCTAATAATAGAAATAACAAGGCAACTTCATAACTGTGGGGAACATGGGTTGTCCATAATTCGATTCCCGGAGGGCGCACATTTAATTCTACCGATCGATGGGGACAAGCTTTTAAGCAAGTCATGCACAAGACGCAATCTTTATTATCAGTTAATTGGGCGGGATGGGAATAAATTGGACATCCATTAGTGGTTAATCCTTCCCCCAAGCCTGGGCCGCCTTTATAGCATTGGTAGGTGCTGCATTCCGCGGCGCAGGTTCCTTGTTGGGCGCGCAGTTCAATGATTGAAAGTTTAGCAAATAATCCATTCATCCCTCCGATCGGGCATAAATACCGACACCAAAGCCGCCTTTCAAAAATTAGCGAGAAAATTACCGCCCCCGCCGTAATTAGCAACAACAAACAACTGGATAAATAGGCGGTATTTTCTAAATTCCACAACTCTTCCCAGAGAAAGATTAGGGTAAATAGTCCGAATAGAAACCAACCACCCCATTTTTCAGCTAGTTGGCGCGGCCATTTATTGAGAGTTCGCGGGAAAATTTTCAGCGATAGTTTTTGGACGATTTCCCCATAAATCATAAAGGGGCAAAAGGCACACCACAATCGCCCGACAAGGGGGAATAATAATAACATCAACGGCCACCACCAGGCCCAGAAAATGTTCAGAGCAAAATTATGCTCTCTATCTTGGGGGGCAACAAATAGGATGATTACTACTAATGCAAATACCCAACTGGTAAACCAATAATTCACGCGATCTGGATACCAATCACTCCGTAAAAATTGCCTAAATTTAGGATAGATATTTAATAAATTCAGGCGAAATTTTTGTTTTTTCGCCGCCTGAGCCCAAAATACTTCTTCGGTTAGTACCTGACTTCCCTGGGCTTGAACTAAAGCGCGATCGACCATTCCCTGCAATTCCTGCAAATTACCGGGGAAATCGTAGGCTTGCAAGCGGCGAATTGCTTCTGGTGTGACTTGGGGCTTGACTAATTTCTTTTTGCGACCAATGATATTGAGATAATAGTTGACTTGTGCTTCTAAATCTGTTTTTCGTACCCGCAAGGATGGGACTTTAATCTTGTGTTGTGTCAGCTTATCTAGCTTGGGCTGCACAATTTCTGAGATTAAAATGATGCGGGCATTAGTAGAACGCGGTGGCGGTGGTATTTGTCCTTCTTTGACTACTAATGTATAGGTTCCTTCGGTTAATAGTTGCTGAATTTGGGGGCATAATTGAGCTGGTAATTCTTGCACGTCATTGAAAATTAACGTCCCTTCGCCCAACCATTCCAACAATCCTGGCTTGCCGCCCAAACGCCCGAATAATTCTGCTCCATTAGCCTGCAGCAAGGCACTTTTGATCTGAATAACTGGTTCGTTGCGGCGGTGGGAACCGAAATGAATTAAAGCTGCTAAGTTATCTTTTTCTAAACCAGGTTCGCCAGAGATTAATACCGATCGATTGTCACTTGATGCTGTGCGAATTTGTTGGCGCAATTTCACTGCATAACGGCTATTTCCAATTACTCCGCGTTTCGCCCTTGGTACTAGATAGCTGCGGAGGGCGTTTTGACGCTCTCTTTCGTAGGCGATTTCTGATTCTAGCTGCTCTAATTTCGCGGCCAAGCGTTGAGCGTAGGCTTCGGTGATGCGTGGATATCTTTCTAGCAAACTGCGCCAGCGCGAGGCACTAATTACCCAAAATTGACATTCTGTACGGGCAATAATTCGACTATCTGCCGGTTGCGATCGTTGGAGGGCTGATAAATTGACGATCGCCCCCGGTAACAAACTACTCCCCCACATTAAACCGGGTTGTTTGCGCCGGTAGCGATCGGCTTGTCCACTTTCTAGGATGTAGAGATTGGTGACGGGCGTATCTTCGATTACCACTCGAAATCCCGTGGGAAAAGTTGCCATTTCCATTTCCAGCGCGATCGCCTGTAAAATCTCGCGGGATAATATGCCTAATTCGGTGTTTGATTCGAGCCAGTTAACTAATTTTTCGGTAGACATCGCTTAGCCTCGGCGAAAATAGAATTGTGCTGCTTGGTGTAGGATAAATTATTTAATTTTAATTGATTTTTGCCACCAGTAGCAGCATCTCAGTTTGGCATTTAAGTAAGTCGGTGGGGAAAAACACAACTGTGTTAAGAAAGATAAATGAGGCTCAAACCCCAATCCCTCCTGCATTCTGTCTCCTGACTCCTGCCTCATCCCAACTACAAATATTTACGCCTTTCTACTTATAGTGCGAGGGCCCCCCCTCGCCTATTGTACCACTCGCGAGGGGGGACGCTCTCACTACAAAAAAAATCTTTTTGCCAAACTGAGATGCTCCCTTTACTTGTTAACTATCACTTTGCTTTTTCCCCCACAATCACAGCGATGGGAACCGCATAATGAATTGCATCCCCTCGCAAATGTGCGCCAATTCCCAGACTGTCAACACCAATATCATCTCTAACAATTTGTCGCAGCTTATCGCCATCCCCTGGGTTTGGAAAAGAAGCCGCTAACTGCTTTTCTAGTTCTAATTCTACTTTGTAAAATGCCAAGTTCACATTGTGAAGGTTGGCATCAGCAACTAATTTTGGCAACTCTTCCAGAGTCAAAGCGCGAGTGTGAGATGGATCGCGCAGTTTTTCAATATAGTTGTAAGCATCAACTTTTTCCGGCGGCATTACTACGTCAGCAATTAGAACGCGATCGCCCGGGCGACACACCCGAACCATCTCCGACAGTACAACATCGGGGCGCAAAAAATGATGGAAAGCGTAACGACTCAGCACAATGGAAAAACTATCATCGGGAAACGGTAGCGTCTCGATATCGCCTTGCAACCACGAGAGATTAGTCAAGTTTTTTTGCTCGGTCAAAATCTGGGCTTGTTCTAGCATTGCTGGTGTTAAATCGATGCCAGTAACGTGATGGGAAACTGCCGCAAAAGCACAAGCAACAATACCGGGGCCGCAAGCAACATCTAGAACTGTATCCTTGTCAGATACGTTGGCCATTTTCATCAATAAATCCAGAGATTCTTGATTTGTATGGCCGTACAAGTTGGCGAATGGCACAGCCTGACGGGTGAATTGGTCGATGATGGATTTTTGATGTGCGCTCATAGTTTAATTTTGTCCTTGTTTGCTGCTATTTTGTAGGGCAGGAGCGGCTAAATTCGCTCCTGCTAAGCTTATTTCACCTATTAACTATTTCTCAATGCTCCACCTGCAATCGCGGTCAAGATAGCCACGCCAAAGGCCAGCCGATACCACACAAACACCCACGTATTCTGGGTTTGTAGGAACTTCATCAACCACGCGATAGACAAATAGGAAAACACAAAGGCCGAAATCGTTCCCACTATCAAAGCCACAAGTCCAGCACTGTCGATTCCTGAACTCAACGCACCCTTCAATTCTACTAATCCAGCCAGAGTAATTGCCGGAATTCCTAATAAAAAAGAAAACCGCGCGGCGGCGGCTCTTTCCAGTCCCAGAAACAATCCTGCTGTTAGGGTGGAACCCGATCGCGAACACCCCGGAATCAATGCCATTGCTTGACCTAATCCCATCAAAATACCATCTTGGACGGTTAGATTTTCATAAGTGCGATCGCGCTTGCCAATTTTTTCGGCTATTGCTAACAGCAGCGACATGAAAATCGAAGCAATGGCGATGCTAGCCAAACTCCTCAGCGGCGATTTGTCAAAATCTGGAACAAATATCTTGATTAGCAGCCCAAAAAAGACTATAGGTATTGTTCCCAAAGCAATCCCCAATGCCATTTTAAACTCTTGCGATTTGTAGTCGCGCTGCACCACAGCGTTGACTGCACCCAGAGTTATATTTGTCAAGTCTTTCCAGAAATACCAAAGCACGGCGACAATGCTGCCTAACTGAATCACAGCAGTATAAACAACCCCCGGATCGCCCCATCCTAGGGCGATCGGCACTACCTTCAAATGAGCGCTGCTACTAATTGGTAAAAACTCCGTTAATCCCTGTACAATTCCTAAAACAATCGTCTGCACCAAATTGAGTGGAGCGGGCCCGCCAACATCAGCAGCGGGCGTTTGGGCGAGGAATGCGTCAAGCAAAGCTATCATTAGTTGTCTGTTTCTAGTTATCAGTTGAATTGGACATTTTGCACTATTTTCAGAAGCTAGAAGTCAAGCCCACAAAAAATAATTTTTCTTGTGGTGCGGAAACTTCCAGCCCTCCGCTGAAAAGCCCAAATAGCGATATTTTGTCAGTTGAATCGCCTTGTCCGTAGGGTAGCATCTCTGTTTTGAATTGGTTGTTTTGTCGCCCCCTAGGGAGAATATACGATACTCGATCGGGGGGAGGGTACTATAACAACATACTTTTTGCATTAATTGAGATCCTGGCGGTCGATCGCAACAACAAGCAAATTATCATAGTCTATTCCAAACTACTTTAACCTACTCAGGAACATTTGCATACATTTGCTGATAAACTTAAAAAAGTTTTTGTTTTTGATGAAGCCAGCTTACAGCAACTGCCAACAACCTATGATATTTTCTGCATCCAAAAAATTAACTGTTAATGCTGATTCTGGCATCCGCTTGCTGCGGCGAATCTTGTCAGCCAGTATTTTAACAGTGGCGATCGCCTTTAACTTGATACTGTTCGCGGGCACACCGCCAGCCTTCGCAAGTCTCACGGACGATCGCTTCGACGGCACTATCTATGCCCTCTACGCCGGCAACGGTTCCCTAGTTCCTCCTAAAGTCAAGCTTACAGATTCTTTCAAACGCAACAAACCGGCATTGTTAGTGTTTTACACAGACGACAGCAGCGACAGCAAGCAATACGCGATCGTCGTATCTCAACTCCAGGAATTTTACGGCCGCGAGGCAGATATCATGCCGATAAGCGTTGACTCGTTGCCTCCGCAACCGTCACCGGAACTCACCGAACCAGGTCATTATTACGAAGGTTTTGTACCTCAAACCGTCATTTTAGACCAATCTGGAAAAGTAGTTTTTAACGAGAAAGGACAAATACCGTTTGAACAAGTAGACGATGCCTTTCGGAAAGTATTTGACTTGCTGCCCCGAGAAAAATCCCTCCCGCTGAAACGCCGTATAGTGAACGAACTCAACGTCGAATTGTCGAAGTAATATCTAAGGGCCGACTGCTAATTGTTGCTGCAATTTTAAATGATTCCAGAAAGATATTTTTCGGTGTCATACAGGTGTAAAGTGCGCTGCATCGCAGCCAGAAAAACCTGGTTAATTCATTCTCCTTAAAGCTATAGCCAGCCAGGGTTTTACTGAACCAAAATCTTAGAGTTAAAGTCGTCGGGAGCATCTGATATTTTGCATTTAATGATGGTGCTGTCCCCGCTCGCGAGCGGGATGCTCGCACTATAATTAAAAAATGCTTTTTACAAAAATGAGATGCTCCCAAGTCGTAGGCGGCCGACTATAAATCCATATTTTAGTCGGCGACTGACGACTTTCGCTTGCAGACAGGGAATTTATTCCCTGGCGGGTTTAGTAAGAATTAATTAGCCATGCCTAGAGAAAGTTTGGTCGAGAGCATCCGGTGTTTTGTATTGATCTATAATAGTGCGATCGTCCTCGCTCGCGGATGGTAATCGCTGATTGTAATGCAGGAGATCCTCCCGTCTTGCCAGTCTCAAATGCTTGGTTTAAAGTTTATTTTTTTGTTTGAAATTTTGCCGTAAAATTACGCTGTTATTATAATATAAAAGTGGGCTGGCGGTGATTGTAACTCTCGGCTGGAGTTTGGTAACTGTGGTGACAATATTATGTTAATCAAAAATTAGGAGATGCTAAAAACCCAGTATAAGTGAATTTAACAAAAGAAGCGTAAGCTAACAATCCAATCTGATGAAACTCTGGGCAATTCTAGTGGCTGTATCCTAAAGAATAAGTTGTGGAGATGGTGTTATGGCAAAGATTTTGACGATCGCGGAGGCTGCGACTTTTGAAGTCGTGCAAGAGTTACTGGAGAGGGAGGGACATCAAGTGAGAGTCGCCCTCGACGGTAAGGATGCTTTAAATTTGGCGAGGGAATTCTCCCCGGATGCGATCTTTTGCGACGGGAATTCGCCTCAAATCAACTGGTTGGAGATGTGCCGCCTAGTGAAAGCCGATCGAGAATTGGCGGCTACTTATTTTGTGCTGCTGACAACACCAGAGCAATTTGCAGAAGTTCCAGAATTGGAGGGGCTGATTGACGATTTTCTGTTTAAACCGATAGTTAAGCAGGAATTGTTGGGGCGGGTACGCGCGGGGAAGCGAGCGCGGGATTTGAGGCTGGAGTTGGATTGCACTCAGCAAAAATTGCAACTGTCGGGCGATCGAATGCTGCAAACTGAAAAAATGTCTAGTTTGGGGGAATTGGTATCTGGTATCGCCCACGATATTAACAACCCCATTACTTTTATTTACAGCAATCTCACTCACGTCCAAACTTACGCTACAGATTTAATAGAACTGCTGCGATTGTATCAAAAATACCTAGTCAATCCCGACTCGGAGATTCTGGAAAAACAGCAAGATATGGATGTGGAATTTGTACTCGACGATTTATTAAAAATTGTGAGTTCCATGCGAACCGGGAGCGATCGCATCCGGCAAATTATCTTATCGGTACAGGATTTTTCCCGCAGCGATCGCTCTGGCTGGCAGTTATTCGATATTTCCGACGGTTTAGAAAACACTCTGTTATTGTTGCAGCACCGCTTACCGGCCCGCGAGGGGAGGCGGGATATCAAGGTGATGAAGCAATACGGAAATCTGCCGCAAATTGAGTGTTACGCAGGTCAGCTCAATCAAGCTTTTCTGAATATTATCAATTACGCGATCGATACTTTAGAAGAATCGAGTCAAGAGCTGGGCGAGTCGGAATCGGTCAACTTTAAGCCGATGATTGTGATTGGCACTAAGGTGATAGATGCTCAGCGGATTGCCATTGAAATTGCTGATAACGGCCTGGCAACTAGCCCAAATATCGCAGCGCAAATTTCCGATTCATTTTTGATAACAAAACCTATAGAAGACAGCCGGACATTGGGAATTGCTGCCAGCTATCGGATAATTGTAGAGCAGCACAAAGGAGAGTTAAAGTATGTTTTTGAACCTGGAAAAGGTACTAAATTTACCATAGAGATTCCGCTCAGGCACAGTTAATTAAATGTTCGCAGTGCGGACGGTCGCCCGCACTGCGAACCCGTCGCGGTTGCAGTTGATCGAGCGGACAGGATATCGGGGCGAATAATTATCATGAACCAGCCTGTTTCAAGGGTTATTCATTTTTATTTTTAGTTGGGAAAATCAGAAAATGTTTGGAAAATCGCCCCTACAAATGCCGTACAATATTTGTTAATTAACTAGGAAAATTAGCCGATCGTTGATTTCGCTGCTAATTTTGTACTCGCACTGCTGTTGCAGCGGACACTCGCAGCAGCGGGGGTTTTTGGCAGTACAAACTGCCGCCCCAAAGTCCAGCAGTCCTAAATTCCAATACCCGACTTGCTGTTTGGGAGCGACTTGTTCTGCAGCTTGCCAAAGTTCGGGCGATCGCGATTTTACTTTACCGCCCTCAATCCCAAAAAAACGCTGCAAAATCCGAGCAACATTCGTATCGATCACAGCTTTTGGCTGTCCGAAAGCATTAGCGCAAACCGATCGCGCAATGTACTTTCCAACTCCCGGAAGTTTCAGCAACTCAGCTTCGGTGCGGGGAACATTTCCCCGATATATTTCCAGGATAACCCGCGCCGATTCCTGAAGCTTTTGCGCCCGAAAAAACAGACCCAAAGGCTGCAACAAACTAGCAACTTCCGCAGCAGGCGCGGCAGCCAGATCGGAGATAGTCGGATACCGACCGACAAATTCCTGATAAATTGGAGCCACAGTAGCAGCAGTAGTTTTTTGCAGCAGCAACTCAGCCACTAAAATCGCGTAGGGATCGCAGGTACGCCGCCAAGGAAAATCCCGGAAATTCTGCCCGGCCCAAACTTTTAGCCGGCGGCGGAACCACTTGATTTTCGGTGCGTTCAAATGCTTCGATCCAAGTTCGACATCAGAATCCAAAACAGCGGCATTTAATGCAGGCATTTGATTGGTATTTTTGATAACTTGCCAGGATTATACTTATATAATAGCAGATTTAAATAAACTTTAAAACTCTCTTTCTATTCTCCCGCTCTGCGTCCTCTGCGTTCTCTGCGGTTAATAAAAAAAAGCCCGGTCGAGCATCCGCCCGACCCATAAACCGCTCAAATACTTTAATCTCAAATCAACCAACAATGTAAAATTTTGTATAAAAAATGACCGAAGTCCCAAAGAATAGACGATAGTTGACATTTAAGAGATTTCAACAGTCCGCAAAAACAAATTTAAAGCAGGTAATAAAATGGTAGTAGCAGCACCTGTTCAATCCGGCAATCAGTCGATTTTTCAAGGTCGTTACGACAACTTTATCGGCGGTAAGTGGGTAGCGCCGGTGAAAGGGAAATATTCGGAAAACCTTTCTCCAATTACAGGAAAATCAATTTGTCAAATCCCCCGATCGAGCGCCGAGGATGTAGAATTGGCACTGGATGCCGCCCACAGCGCGAAAGACAAGTGGGGTAAGACGAGCCCAGCAGACAGGGCGCGGGTGTTGCACAAAATAGCCGATCGCATGGAAGAAAACCTCGATCGCCTAGCCACCGCCGAAACCTGGGACAACGGTAAACCAATTCGCGAAACCCGCCTCGCAGACATCCCGCTGGCGATCGACCATTTCCGCTACTTCGCAAGCTGCATCCGAGCCCAAGAAGGGTCGATCGGCGAACTCGACGGCACAACAGTCGCCTACCACTTCCACGAACCCCTAGGTGTCATCGGACAAATCATCCCTTGGAACTTCCCCATCCTAATGGCCGCCTGGAAACTCGCCCCAGCCCTGGCCGCCGGTAACTGCGTAGTCCTCAAACCAGCCGGGCCCACCCCCGCCTCAATCTTGGTACTGATGGAAATCATCGCGGACTTAGTACCAGACGGCGTAATCAACGTCGTTAACGGGCCCGGTGCCGAAATCGGCAAAACCCTCGCCACCAGCCCCCGCATTGCCAAAGTAGCCTTCACCGGCGAAACAACTACGGGCCGGATGATTATGCAGTACGCCTCCCAAAATGTCATCCCCGTCACCCTAGAATTAGGCGGCAAATCCCCCAACATTTTCTTTGAAGATGTCTGCGCCCAAGACGACGAATTCCTCGACAAAGCAGTCGAAGGATTTGTGATGTTTGCTTTCAACCAAGGCGAAGTTTGCACCTGTCCTTCGCGGGCGTTAATTCAGGAGTCAATCTACGATAGATTTATGGAAAGGGCGATCGATCGCATCCGCCAAATCAAACAAAACAACCCCCTAGATCCGACAACCGCCCTAGGCGCGCAAGTCTCCATCAACCAGATGGAAAAAATCGCCGAATACGTCAAAATCGGACACGCCGAAGGCGCAGAATGTCTAATTGGTGGCGAAAGAAACATCCTATCCGGCGACTTGCAAGAAGGCTATTACTTCCAGCCAACAGTCTTCAAAGGAAACAACAAAATGCGAATTTTCCAAGAAGAAATCTTCGGCCCAGTATTAGCTGTTACCACATTCAAAGACGAAACCGAAGCCTTAGAAATTGCCAACGATACCCTCTACGGCTTAGGTGCAGGAGTTTGGACTCGCGACATCAACACCGCCTACCGCATGGGCCGCGCCATCCAAGCAGGCCGCGTCTGGACAAACTGCTATCATTTGTATCCCGCCCACGCAGCCTTCGGCGGCTACAAATCATCCGGTATCGGCCGCGAAAATCACAAAATGATGTTGGATCACTACCAACAAACCAAGAACTTATTAGTCAGCTACAGCCCCAAAGCTTTAGGCTTCTTCTAAGGCTTTAAATACTGAAAAAAAAAGGAAGAAGGACCAACTTCAAGAATTCGTCAACTCCTTCTTTCTCTCTTTCCTCTCCTTCTCTGCGCCCTCTGCGCCCTCTGCGGTTAATAAAAAAAAATCTCATTCACAAACAAAATAAAATTGCTACACAAACAGGATAAAATGGGAAATATCCAAAAAGTCACAGCCACAGAAGCCGCTTTAAAATTAATCAACCATCTCAAAACTCAACACGGAGAATTGATGTTTCACCAATCCGGCGGTTGCTGCGACGGTAGTTCCCCCATGTGCTTTCCCGATGGCGAATTGATAATCGGTGATGGTGACGTATTACTCGGCGAAATAGGCGGTTGTCCCTTTTATATTGGAGCGCAGCAATACGAACATTGGAAGAAAACGCAGTTAATTATTGACGTAGCATCCGGGCCCGGAGGCAGCGATTTTTCCCTGGAAGGGCCGGATGGAGAGCGTTTTATTACTCGTTCCAGCTTATTTGTTAATGCTGATTGACTTTGTTTAGTTTAATTTTATTTGCAATGAACCGCAGAGGGCGCAGAGGGCGCAGAGAAAGAGGAAAGAGAGAAATAATATTTCTATTGAGAAGTTGGGCGTTTTTTGCGGTGTTTACTTTGTTTAGGGCAAACGCATTTCCTCAATAAATGAGATGCCATCAAAAATGCCATTTTTAAAGGCTTGAGTGCTGCGAACTCGCTGATTTTCGCTGATTAATGTCATTGTTTCAACGAAGGTTATCAGTGCGTTATCTTGGGTTTTAGTTGCCCGAAAGCAAACGGTTTCTTGGCCGGCATCCCACGCAATTGCCGCAAAATCAGAATAACTGCTAGAAGACAGTTTCAAAATCTGATTTTCAAACTCTCCTTGAAAATTAAGCTGGAGGCGAGAACCGTCTGAGTATTGGTAATTATTAATTTGTCGGTAGTGACTTCCTTCAATCGTTACGGTAAAATTACCGAAGAAGCTGCGAGCAAACTGTCCGCGAGTATCGGTTTTAATGTACTCGCCTTGCCAAGTGCCAATGTGACGTGTGAAAATTTCCGGTACTTTTTCTAAATCAGGAGGGTAAGATATATTTTCTGACATCGGGATTGCTCCTATTTGCTATTTCTAGCGGCGACCTATTTTCAGACTCATTTCACGGCTAGTACGTTGATATTCGTGGACTATTGGAAGTCTTTCAGCTTGAAAATTTTCTAGCGCTTCGGGAATATTCGCACTCTCTGCGAGATGTTTGGTTAAATACAAACCATCTTCCCAACCAGAAGTCATTCCTCTAGCGCGTGTGGAACTTTTGGCGTGGGCCGCATCTCCTATTAAGATAACACGACCATCATAGATTTTTGGTAGGGGGTCAATGTCGTAGGAAAAACGACAGACTATATTTTCGACTGGGGTTGATTCAATTAGTTTTCTGGCATCGTCTGGGAGTTTTGCTAGTTCTTGGGGAGGAATGATAGTATTATTTGGTTGCAGTTTTCCGATTTCGGAGTCGGCGCGTTCTTTTTCGATAAAGAAACCCCAATGAGTGCGCCCTCCACCAATGTGAAAGAAGTTGGCATAAATTCCCCTACCGCGTACATACACAAAAAAGTTTCCTTCTGGACAGAAGCTATTATCTTCGACTATTCCTCGCCAAACGATATCGCCTAAATAGAATAGTTCTACGTTGGGAACTATAGATTGACGAACTTTTGAGACGATTCCATCGGCACCAATTAACAGGTCGCCTTCCCATTTACTGCCATCTTTAAAGTGGGCGATGGCACTGTGCTCGGTTTGGGCGATCGATGCTAATTCTGCATTAAAATGAAGGCATTCTGGGGGTAATTCGTCGAGGATTGCTTCTAATATAGCTTTGCGGTGTACCAGCATTCCGGGGAGTTCGTTTTCTTCGTAGGTGACGGGTTCGGAATTGATGACACCGCCGCGCAGGTTGCGAAACTCGAATACTTTGACAGCATCGCCCGAATTGATAATTTTTTCGGTAATTTCCGGGTTGCCTTGATGCAGTGCTTGCATACCTGGTTGTACGATCAGGATACCGCAGCCGTCGGTGCGCGGATGGGGTGCTTTTTCAAACAAATCAACCTGAAACCCTTGTTGAATCAGCAGAATTGCCAGATACGATCCTGATGTTCCTGCGCCGATAATACCTATCCGGGTCTGGGACGGAACCATTTGTGCTGCTCCTGATTTAAGATGGTCGATCGCTCCTCAAGGAATATTATAATTACATAAAATAAGATTTGGGCAAAATCTCAACGGGCGATCGAGCTTTTGCTGATAGCGACAGGTTTCAAGCTGTCGCTAAAATCAGTATTGGAAGCGATGCAGGATGAATAATTAATATCATGTCAGCTTTAACGATCCTATTGGTTTGATCCTTCGGATTTTAGTTTTTTTTTTCCTATAACTAACGTCCGAACGATCGAATCGTTTTGATTGCGATCGATCGACCGCACATAATATAATCGGTGAATTGAAAATTCTCACACTCAGGAACGAAAAGTTAATAACTCAAGCATCTGTCACGCTTTTCTATCTCCACAAGTCGCGAGGTAAAAAGAAGCAGAGCCTCCGCACCTGCATTACCAGGCAGAGCCTGGTAACGAGTAATAAAAAAAATGCTTTTTTCCAAATTGAAAATTCTCGCACTCAAAACTTAAAACCACATTAAGCTTTAGGACTGGTAATTAAAGCCAACTCAACTTTCTCATCAGGCTTTTGAGTGACTTGTGCATCCAAACCCGGGCCAAAGAATTTAGCTATTTTTTCTTGCTTTTCTTCCCAAACTTCGATCGGTATCAGTGGCGAATAAAACTCTAGAATTAACCCGTAAGCACCATCCACATCTACTTCCCGCAACCCTTGGAGGACAGGCCGTTCCTCGTCTGTCGGGGCCAGCCCCAAGCGCTCCAGAGAATCATCTAAGTGCGCGGGTTGGCCGTAGCGAAATCGGGTGATATCTTTGCGGACTTGGTTTTGAGTCTCCGTGGCCTGACTTTCTCGCAGGAGGAGAACTTCGGGAGAGGTGGGTTGGGTGAACTCCGCTGGTTCGAGTTCGGCTGCTTTCAGCGCTAACCCTCCCAACAACAGCGGAATTCCATAAAAAAAACCGGCTAGATTTAAGGTAGGTTTGTCGGTGAAGTAGGCATAGAAACCGACTACTGCTAGGATACCGCCCACAACTAAGGCTAGGCTTGCTAAAGAAGTTTTACGTAACATATTCGTGAGGTAAGTAGTCCGACAGAAACAAGATACTTTAATTATTATCGGGCAAAAAGTATGGAAAAAATTTAGTTTTTTTGCCAAAATACCTGCGAAAACTGCTAGCGTCAATAAGGGCGGGAGGGCTGTGCGCGCACAATCTTGTCTCTCGCCCAAAACTTATCCCGCTTTCCCCAGCGGCCTTGCGACTGGTAAATATCCGTGTAAATTGTGTGGCGCGGGTTCCAGAAGGCAATCGAGATCGGCAGTATGATTAAAGTATAGAGATTTGAACTTGCGATCGACCATCTTGCCCTTTCAACCAATTTTCGGACATGATCAAAGACGAAGACAGAAAAACTGCGGTAACAAACAAGTCGGTTCTAGAGCAGATTAACTCGCTCAAACGCGAAGATGAAAGGCTTTATAATATCTTAGCGATCGATGTCTGGGCCCTAGCCAAGACGATGGACGAATATCAACCGGGATTTTGGTCGGCTTTTATGAAAAATCGCGAGAAAGCTCTGAAGCGATTTTTAACTGAAGTGATGAAAAACAAACCCGCAGATTCTAAGCGTCCGCCTTTTCTGCGTTGAAGTTTAGCTCATTTTTTGAGGTACAATCAAAATATAACACAGATTCAAAAACCCCGATCGCGTTCGTCACTTACAATATAAAAAACAGTGAAGGACGAACTCAGAAATCCATGTCGGCGAATTAAAAATTCTCGTCTGTTCGCAGGGGGAATGTCAAATATTTTTGTTAATAGTAGCAAAGGCGAAAAACAATGGATGCACAGACAATTAAAGAGCGCGTAGCAGAAATCGAAATCAAGCGGGAATCTCTCGTGCGGCTGTTAGATCGATCGGACTTGGGATCTCTGAGAATCGATGTCAGTCAGGCGATCGAGGAAATTGACGATTTGTTAGAAGAATTTAAGCGTACTTTTAACAGTCATTAGTCATTAGTCATTAGTCATTAGTCATTAGTTGTTAGTTGTTAGTTGTTGGTTGTTGGTTGTTAGTGGTTAGTTGTTAGTTGTTAGTTGTTAGTCAACAGTCAACAGTCAACAGTCAACAGTCATCAGTCATTAGTCATCAGTTGTTAGCTAAGCGGCAGCGCATTTAATTTTTATAGTTATGTTAGTAAAAATTTTGTAGCCCCCAGAACCCGCCATGACATTGAAAATTAAATGCACAATAGCTTAATAGGTAACAAGAACAGACAACTGCTAACTGCAAATTTTACTAATGACTGATGACTGATGACTAACAACTAACAACTATTGACTAATTCATCGCCATATCCATCAAAATCTGTTGGGAACTAACCTCCGGGTTATTAGCAGGCGGCCGCCGCTGAGAATAGTGTCCCCCAGGTTGCAAATCCCAGGCTTGACGGTTGTCCGCCAACATCACACCCAAAATTTCTTGTAACTCCATCACTATAGTCGGATCTTCCACTTGGACGATCGCCTCAACCCGTCTTGTAAGATTGCGCTGCATCCAGTCAGCAGAACCAATATACACCTCTTCGTCGCCACCGTTGAAAAAATAAAACATCCGCGAATGCTCTAAAAAGCGGCCGATAATACTGATAACCTTGATATTTTCGCTAACACCCTCAACGCCCGGACGCAAACAGCAAATCCCCCGCACAATCAAATCAATTTTAACTCCCGCTTGCGAAGCTTCGTACAAAGCAACAATGATTTGAGGGTCAACTAAAGCATTCATTTTAGCAACAATCCGGCCGCAGCTACCCATGCCGCTATCACTATTCGACCGACAGAATTCTGCCTCGCGGCGGATTAATGCTAAAAATCGATCGCGCATATTGACCGGCGCAACCAACAATTTTCGATAAGATATCTGCCGCGAATAACCGGTTAAATAATTAAACAAGTCCGTCAAATCCGCACCCAAATCTTCGCGACAACTCAACAAACCCACATCAGTATACAGTCCAGCCGTTTTCGGGTTGTAATTTCCCGTGCCGATGTGGACGTAGCGGCGAATAAATCCGTCCTCGCGGCGCACTACCATCACAATCTTGGTGTGGGTTTTTAGTCCCACCAAACCGTAAACAACGTGCACTCCAGCTTGTTCTAACTTGCGAGCCCAATTAATATTATTTTCTTCGTCAAACCGGGCTTTAAGCTCGACTAAAACGGCTACCTGCTTGCCGTTTTCCGCTGCTTCAATTAAGGCACTGACGATCGGCGAATCACCAGAAGTGCGGTATAAAGTCATCTTAATGGCTAACACGGAGCGATCGTGCGCCGCCTCAGTAATAAACCGCTGCACCGTCGCCGCAAACGAGTGATAGGGATGGTGCAGCATCACATCTCCCTGGCGAATAGTCGTGAAAATATCCTCACCATCCTCAACATCCAACATCGATTTGCCTAAAACTGGCGATTGCGAATTCCGCAAGCGCGGTGGCACCACCGGAGTCCACGGGGGGTCTTTCAGTTCCGGCACCGGCAGCCCGACAAAAGACATCAAATCCTTGAGGCCTAGCAGCCCCTCTACGACGTAAACATCCTGCTCCCCGAGATCCAACTCATCCTTCAACATATCTCGCACAGCAGGTGGCATAACCGCTTGAATTTCCAGGCGCACCGCAGAACCTGTAAACCGACGCTTGCGGAGTTCCTGTTCTATAGCCAGCAGCAAATCCTCCGCCTCATCTTCCTCCACAGTCAAATCAGCATTGCGAGTAATGCGGAACGGGTGATATTCCTGAATGTCCATCCCCGGAAACAAAGCCTCTAAATTGTGCGCGATTACCTGTTCTAGAGGTACCCCCGTCCACACAGGAGACTTGCCTTTTTGCTGCCATTGCAAATCCCCCGGTAGCTGCAAAAATCGAGGCAAAACCTGCGGTACTTTGACGCGGGCAAACAATTCCTCCTGGGTGTTCGGGTCTCTGACAACAACTGCTAAATTGAGGCTGAGATTGGAAAGGAAAGGGAATGGGTGGCTGGGGTCAACCGCTAGGGGTGTGAGTACGGGAAATACTTGTTCTTGGAAGTAGCGGTGCAAGTAATTGCGCTGTTCTTGATTGAGGTCGATGTAGTCGAGAATGTGGATGCCGTTTGCTACTAATTTCGGCCGCAGGGTTTGGTCAAAATAAGCGTGTTGCTGAGTAACCATCGGCAACAAGCGCTTGTGGATGGCATCTAGCTGTTCTTGGGGCTTGCTGCCATCGGAGGTCAATTTGCTGACTTTTGCTTCTACTTGCTGCTTGAGTGCCGCCACGCGCACCATAAAGTATTCGTCTAGATTTGAGCTAAAAATAGCGAGAAATTTGAGTCTTTCTAGCAGGGGCGTGCGGGGGTCTAGGGCTTCGTGGAGCACGCGGTTGTTGAACTCCAGCCAGCTTTGTTCTCGGTTGAAGTAGTATTGCGGGTCGCTGAGGTTGATTTCGGTGTAGGTTTTGGTGGTGGTCTTTTTGGGCTTGGACATGGTTTGGGAATCTTGGGGGAGGCGGGCGTGATGGCTTTGGTGAATTAATATTGTAGGTTAAAGGATTTGTTCGTATCTGTTTTTGCTCGATCGCACTTAGGCATTGCACAACCCGAAAATCCGCCAGATATTTCAACCCCTACCGGACTTTCGGAGTGCCAAAACCCCCAAAATCACGCACCAATCCCCCCAATCCCATCCTGCACCGCCTGCAACAAATCCTCTCCATCCACCGCCAAATTTGTTAGCGGCAATTCCAGCGGTATATCGGTAATTAAGGCAAGGTGCGGTTTTTGCTCCAGGTTTTTGAGCTGCGGAATTAATCCCTTGAATTCCGGGGCGTTGCGGATTGCGGGGATATCTGGATCTGCGGGGAAGATTGTTTGATATAGTTGGGTACAGAGTTCTATTAATTATTCTAGATACTCATAATTTACACCTACTAATCGCTGCGTTTCTTGGTTGTTTTTTTTAAGATCATTTAATAGACCTCTCATCTCCTCGCGGTCAAAACAACTAAGGATCGAAAACTTAATAACTTAAGCAACTCCTACAGTCCTCTCTCCCGTAAATTGCAAGATCGAAGGAGGCTCTTCATCGCCCCAGAACAATTACTAGGAAGGGTTTAGTAACGAGCAATCACTTAAATTATTAAATTCTCATTCCTAAATTTCTACTATTTGACTACAACAATTTTCTAGTTTTGAGAAATCTAATAATTAAACAACTATGGTGCGCCTAGCGCACCATACATAACTATTTTTACATTTTCTTCTTCCTTATTCCTGATATCAACTCTTCCTATCAACAATCAACCATCAAATATCAACTCTTCCTTCAAAACATCGGCATCAACTCAAGCGGGCCAATTCCCAGGTCTTTAGCAGATACCCAGCGCACCTCAAATAAAGCGATCATATCCTTAAATTGAGGCTGACCGCGAGAAGCACCCATCAAGCCTTTAGCAATCACCAAACCGCACCAACCGTTCGTTAACTGACAGCGGCGCTCCCATTTTTTGCGAGCTTCCTGATGCACCGGGTCGTTTTCATTAAACTCCCCAAATAAATAGAGTTCTCCATTTTGAGCTTGCAAAATACCCAAATCGTACTGCTCGTCTTGAAAAGGATCTTCCCCCGGATTAAAACAAATTGCCTTGACCCCTCCAGCTTCTTTCAAATCCTGAATCATAGTTTTTGCCTTCGGATTGGAAGTTTGGATCATCACCACAGGCAAACCGTCTCCGTCGGCCTTAATATCAACTTCTGCACTTTGGTGAAACTGGGCATTTCCTCGCAGAAACTCTACCGTTTGCCAAGGTACGACACCGAGACTCAAGAATGAATTTGGCGGCACCAAATCGTCCCGCAACAGTGGCATTTCAAATTCATCATCCTCATCATCATCGTCATCGTCGAGCATCTCTAATAGTTCGACAGATACCTCGGGCATTGTCGAAACTTTAACGGATATCTGATGAATTTCTCCATCAGGCTGCGGAACGGGGATGCGGTAGCGACTGCTGAGAGTGGGAAATGTATCTGCTCCCAATTTCCGGCGACTGTTGCGGAAAAAGCGGTGAAATGCTTCGAGAGCAACTAACATCGTCAGAGCTTCTTCTTCGTAAAGAATCGATCGCAATCCTTCTAAAGGATGCAAATTACCAAAGTTCGGTTCAATTTCCGATGGAGGCAAATCGGCTAAATCAATTTCGTCCTCTTCATCATCTTCATCAAAATCGGCTGCACTTTCAAAGGTGAGAAACAAACAGTCTTGTCCTAAAAAAGCCTGCTCTAAATCTTCAAAAGATTCATCGTTGACGACTCGCTCCCGAAACCGCTTCAAGGATTCTAGAGAACGGTACAGCAAAACTCCGTAGTCCATTCTGCCTTGTCCCAATACAGACACGTAGAGGCTGGCAACATCCCACTGATTGATTTCAATAGATATAATTTGGTGTTCTCTCAAAGTCCGCCACGGAGCATCATGCCAAATTTGAGCGGCTTTTTCCATGAGAACTTCGGCGTACTGAGGGGGTAATTCGGGAGGTCGATTTACAGCGACCTCTTCCATTCCCCGAAAGATTTCGTCGATTAGGGGCAATTCCGGTACGTAGTCAATGGAAATTGCCAAATCTTGAAGTACGCCGCGCAGGTAAAATTGAATTTCTCGGTTTTTGACTACTATTTTTTGGGGGCGGACTGCGGGAGCCGGACTTTGGGGATGTTCCATGGCTCGCAGCAGAGCCCGGACGATCGCCTCTGGGCCGGCATCTGGCCCTACCACGTCCATAGCCCTCACGACGCCTTCAGAGCCGTCCACCCAGAGAATGCACTCGCCACCAGCTTCGGGATCGTTGTCGTCCTCTAGCATCATGTGCGAGTCAGCATTAGATAAGGGTCGGCGGTCGCCCTCCCACACGCTGGGAATTTGAGGTAAGTTTTGTAACCGACGAAGAGTAGAGCGATTCAGCGCTGCCATAGAGTAAGCCCGTTGGGTGAAGCATTGTTGCGGTGCCGGTAGCCGGTCAACCGCTGCTTATCAATCATAAACCCTATGGGGGGAGAGGACATCAAGCTTGGGAAAGGAGACATGAGTTGGCAGTAGGCAGTTGGTAGTAGGCAGTAGTCATTAGTCATTAGTCATCAGTCAATAGCTTTCCTGTCAACCGTCAACCGTCAACCGTCAACCGTCAACCGTCAACAGCCAACCGTCAACCGTCAACCGTCAACAGCTTTCCTGCCAACTGCCAACTGCCAACTGACTAATTCCCTGTACAATAGAGGGATAAGATTAAACTCTTAGCATTAGACAGTCTCAGGAGTTCGGCAAATTATGACTCAAGCCATTTCACAAAAGCGAGGGATTCAAATGACGGACTCTGCTGTCCGTCAAGTTTTAGCTCTTCGAGAAAAACAAGGTACAGACCTCTGCTTGCGGGTAGGGGTGCGCCAGGGCGGCTGTTCTGGTATGTCTTACGTGATGGACTTCGCAGACCCGAGCACTGTGAAATCCGACGATGAGGTGTTTGACTACGATGGTTTTCAGGTAGTGTGCGATCGCAAAAGCATTCTTTATCTCTACGGCTTGGTGCTAGACTTCAGCGATGCCATGATCGGGGGCGGGTTTAAGTTTACCAACCCCAACGCTACTCAGACTTGCGGCTGCGGTAGTTCTTTTTCTACCTAAACTTAAAATAGGGCGTGGCACCGAAAGTTATTAATTGTGCCATGCCCTGTTCGATCGATCCAAAATTCCACATCTCATATTCTCAATCTCAAATCGCATGACTCCAGAAGAATTGTTTAAAGAAGGTTTCGATCGCTACCAAGCTGGCGAAGCCCCTGCCAATCTGATCCCAGTGTTCAAAGAAGTGTGCGAAAAAGCTCCCAAAAATGGCAATGCCTGGGCTAGCCTCTCGTGGCTGTACCTCTTGGAAAATAAACCCACATCTGCTCAAAAGGCCGCCAAAACAGCCGTTAAACTGAACCCTCACGACCCCCAAGCTCGCATCAACCTGGCAGTCGCGATCCTCGACCTCAAAGAAAAAGGAGTGCGTCCCCACGTAGAAGTCGCTCAGCAACTTCTGATGGCTTCCGAAGAGTTGCTGGACGAAGTTAAAAAAAATTTTGAAGACGGATTAAGCAGAAAACCCGACTGGAAGAGTCTCGCCCGTGTCAAGCAGTGGCTTTTAGAGCCGTAAATACCTAGAAAAGCCGATTATTTAGCGGGGATCAAGGAAATAGAGTTAGTAATTTATTACAATTTCGTAATAAATCAATAAATAACTTTATGGAAAATTCAGAAAGGCAGTGTTAGTATTTTAAAACTTAGACGATCGACAAACCAGCTCAGCGGTTTTGAGAATTGACTACAATAAATACTAGGAGTTGTAACAACATGAGCAATGACAGCCACGTTAACATCAAACCTGCCACCCGCAACCACAAAGGTTTCTTTATTCAGCCAGCTTCTTACAAGTTGATGAGCATCGATAAATCCGGCTGGGCATTGATTTGTATGGACAAAGCAGTTTGTCATTATGTAGATCCCGATGACTTGCAATTGCCGAATAAGTCGGGAATGTCTGAAGGTTAATCTAGAAGTTTTGAGAGACATTAAAATGCTTTATTTGAGTAGCTGCCCTCCCTGGAGAGGCAGCAACTTTTTTTTGAGAAGTTATTGGTTATTGGTTATTGGTTATTGGTTATTAGTTATTGGTTATTGGTTATTGGTTATTAGTTATTGGTTATTGGTTATTGGTTATTGGTTATTGGTTATTGGTTATTGGTTATTAGTCAGTAGGGGCGGTGGATGGTGCGTGCACGCCCTCCTGCCGTCATTAGTCATTAGTCATTAGTCATCAGGAAGAGGGAAAAAGGAAGAAGGAAGAGGGAAGAAGCAGTGTACGGGATGTAACGGATCGAAATAAGTTGGGCAACGGATTTTGTAATGGATTTAATGGATAGAAAAATTACCGATCGCCAATTACCAATTACCAATTACCAATTACCAATTCCCGATTCCCGATTCCCGATTCCCGATCGCCTAATTGTGAGATTTTAAGGCAAACAGCATTTCAAGCTTAGCAGTTGTCGGTTCTGTCGAAGTTGTCGCTACGCTAACTCCTCGGAGAGAATTGAGCAAATCAGCCACTGGTGGCGAAACTAAATTGGGCTGTATTGCGAGTAAATAACGGTTGGCCCAAGACATGGCTTTTTCCATATCTATGTAAAAGTAACTTTGGTTGGCTTGCGGTAAAGAAGTGGCGATCGCCTGAAAACTCGGACTGCTGCTTAGCGGTTGCGGTGGCGCTGTCGTGATGACATCAATTAAAGGGCCGCCGAAAGCGACAAACACAGAATTTTCATTTAGCCAACCGTGGCCGAATAAAGTGCCTTGCTGCGGTATTTTCCACTCTGTAACTTCTTTTCCCTGAATTTGTCTGGGGGCGACACTGACTGTAGGATTGCTTTTGGCGATCGCATCGAGTTTTTCGAGGGTGGCTTCTGCTGCGGGGCGATCGCTAGTTTCAAAAATCATCGTCGCCCCCATCCCCAACTGAGACAAAATACCTCGATCCGAACCGATCGCCCCGATCGCAAATTCCCCATTCATCCAGCCAAAAACATCGCGATCTGCATCCAAATCCAACCGCTTAAAACTATCGCGAACCTGCTGAATTCCCCGATCGACTTCCGGGCTATCCTTTGCCTCTGCCGTCGCCTGCGACCAAATTTTATCCAGTCCCTTACCGCCGACTAAAGCAATAGTTTCGCCGGGAAATCTCGACAACAATTTCGACGGGGATGGCGAATTTTGCTGCATTAATTTAGGGTCTAGCTGAGCGATGGTTTTTACCCTCAATCCCGAACTGTCCGCCCCTATTCCCGCAACCAAAGACTTGACTTGTTTGAACTGCTGCATCACGGTCAAAAGCGGTTGCAAATCATCGGGAAAATTAGCTTTCAACTGCTGCACGGAGGCTGAATAATCAGCAATGTAAACAGTGGCGATCGGATTCTTTACCCCAGCACTCTCGGAAAAAAACTTAGTTGTACTCTGCTGGGTAGCGAGGGAGGGTGCTCCTTTAAAAGTGTCGATCGCCAATTCCACAGGCTTTCTCAAAGGAGCCATAACTAATTGGTCGTTCAGCAAAGCCACACTGTAGCGCTTGCCAGTTGGCTCAGCAATTTCCGAAATTTTAACTCCTTTATACTCAGTTTCTTGAGTTTTTGCACCTTGCTGAGATTTTAATTTATTCGCAAAATTCCAAGCGCTAATTTTATTTTTGACGCTGACTACAACCAGTAGCTTAGGAGGCTCTGTTTTTGCCCCAGCATCCGGTGGCAACAAAGCAACCATCACCCCCCCCAGCCAGGGCTTTAAGTCCCTGTCAAAGTCGATTTGAGTGCCTGCCAAGCTTTGTTCTTGAAAGACCTTCAAACCCGCACCGATTAACTTTTGAGCGCCCGGAGTACCAAATTGCTGCAACTGAGCCAGCGCTTGGGGATTGGGGGAGATGAAGGCGGCCATCGTTGCTTCGTCGGGTACAACTTTGGCGCTTTCTTGAGGGTTTGATATTTGTTGGCTCAAACCCTGGAAGTAAAAGTAGACCGCGACGCTACCTGCTGCGACGGCGGCGGCAGCAATTAGAAGCTTTGGTTTTTTTGCAGGCATTGTTTTTGATTCTCGCGTCCTTTATCAGTTTAATGAAAATCTAGTTGGCTGGTGTGGAGGCGATCGAGGGGGCTGTCAATTTTGTATAATCCAAAACAAGTTTGGACGATCGTGTAAACTGCTGTTGATATCAAGTGCGGGAAGAAAGATGAAAGTAGCGATCGCGGGAGCAACGGGATTTGTAGGTAGCCGGCTGGTGGAGAAACTGCAAGCCGCCGGACATCAAGCGGTGGTTTTGAGCAGGGATGCGGCCAAGGCTGGGCGAGTTTTTCCGGCTTCAGCTTATCCGAATTTAGAAGTAGTCGCCTACACTCCGGCGGAGTCTGGTGATTGGCAAAAGTCGATCGCGGGCTGCGACGCTGTTGTCAATTTAGCTGGGGTGCCGATTGCGGAGGAAAAGTGGACTCCGGCGCGCCAGCAAGCGATTTTGGACAGTCGCAAACTGACGACGGAAAAATTGGTAGAGGCGATCGTCAATGCTAATCCTAAACCATCGGTGTTTGTTAGCGCATCGGCGATCGGCTATTACGGCACCAGCGAAACCGCCGAGTTTAACGAAAACAGCCCTGCGGGAAACGATTTTTTAGCAACAGTCTGCAAAGAGTGGGAAACAGCGGCGCAACCTGCAAAAAATGCCGGTACAAGGCTAGCAATTTTGCGGCTGGGGATAGTTTTGGGAATGGGAGGCGCCCTGGCTAAAATGCTACCACCTTTTAAACTATTTGCTGGCGGCCCAATTGGTACAGGAAAACAGTGGTTTTCTTGGGTTCATCGCGAGGATGTGGTTGATTTAATTTTGTACGCCCTGCAAAATCCGCAAGTTGAAGGTGTTTTGAATGCCACAGCACCGAATCCGGTGCGGATGAATGAATTGTGCCAAACTTTAGGGGAAGTTTTAAATCGGCCTTCTTGGTTGCCCGTGCCAAGTTTTGCTTTAGAATTGCTGTTGGGAGACGGTGCTAAAGTTGTTTTGGAAGGGCAGAAAGTTTTGCCAAAACAAACTTTAGCTAGTGGTTTTCAATATCAGTATCCGACGCTAAAATTAGCACTCGAAGAGATTTTAGCTGGTAATTAAATCCTGGATTTTTAGATATCCCTCGTTTCCAGGCAGAGCCTGGGAACGCAGATGCTTTGGCTCAGCCTCGCTCCTTCAAATAAATAAATCATCCGACTCAAAAATCAATCAAATCAACTACCAACAATCCATCGCGATCGAGATAATTGCGATAACTAGAATATCTCCAACAAGCTGGATCGTCCACATAGCCGCGCCTGACAGGATTATTGTGAATGTACTCCAATTTTTGCAACAGCATTTCCTCGTTCAAAATAGCTTGTGGGTGAAACCCTTCTTGCCATAGCTAGTATTTTTGGTCTTTTTTGTGTAGTTTTTTATTGAATTCGAGTTGCTCCAGGATGTTGGTAGTTTTATTTTTTTCAAGCAAGTCAATTATGGAGCGAGCAGTAAATGATTTTAAATTCCTTATTTGCGTTGACATTTCTGAAGAAGTTACGATTAAATGCAAATGTTTTTCCATCAGCACGTAACCCTGTAAAGCCAAGCGATTCTCCCGTTGCATAAAACTTGAGAAATTTCAGACTATTTGTACTATTTCTGGCTGAATGAATACAGGAATCTAGTTGATAATTGTACAGGTGACAAAGTACGGTTAGTTCTCGGAATATATTACTTGGTATCTACTTCTTCCCCTTGTTGCAATCAAGGGTTGTTGAGATAGTTAAGACGAGGCGGAGCCAAAGTATCAGCGTTCCTAGGCTCTGCCTGGGAACGAGGTAACATGAGATAACTAATGATTGGCGATCGCCATATCACGCTGATCCTGATACAATCAAGTGAGATTAAAAACTTAAACTTTTTGTAATTCTACCATGACTCGCCCTACTGCAACCCTTTTAATTTCCTGTCCCGATCGCAAAGGACTTGTCGCCTTACTTGCTAATTTTATCGCTTCCCATAATGGCAATATTATTCATGCGGATCACCATACTGATTTTACCGCAGGATTGTTTTTAAGTCGTCTGGAATGGCAATTAGACGATTTCGACTTGAAAACCGAAGAAATCACACCAGCTTTTAGTGAAATCGCCAAGGATTTACAAGCAAAT
Organism: Microcoleus sp. CZ3-B2; assembly: GCF_036705055.1. Classification (NCBI taxonomy): domain Bacteria; kingdom Bacillati; phylum Cyanobacteriota; class Cyanophyceae; order Oscillatoriales; family Microcoleaceae; genus Microcoleus; species Microcoleus sp. CZ3-B2. The sequence continues at coordinate 101,842 of NZ_JAUBTN010000017.1, forward strand.
TGGCAATTACATTTCTCCTCAAAAGTTAGACGGATTGCGATCTGGGTAAGTCGTCAAGATCATTGTTTGTTAGACTTGATTTGGCGGCAGCGCTCTCAAGAAATCTGGGGTGAAATCCCGCTGATTATTAGTAATCATGAAAAATTAAAACCTATTGCTGCACAATATGGTATAAATTTTGAGTATATTCCCATCACTAAAGACAATAAAGCTATTCAAGAAGCACGACAGTTGGAAGTTCTTAAAAATTATAACATAGATTTAGTGGTTTTGGCGAAGTATATGCAAATTTTAAGTCAAGATTTTATGATAAAATTTCCCAACGTGATTAATATTCACCATTCATTTTTGCCAGCATTTATAGGGGCAAATCCCTATGAAAGGGCTTATGAAAGAGGGGTAAAAATCATTGGTGCAACAGCTCATTATGTTACCCCCGATTTAGATGCTGGCCCGATTATTGAGCAAGATGTTGTGCGCGTGAGTCATCGCGATGCAGTGTCGGATTTAGTTCGCAAAGGTAAAGATTTAGAAAGAGTTGTTTTGGCAAGGGCGGTGCGATATCATTTACAAAATCGTGTTTTAGTTTATGGCAATCGCACTGTTGTTTTTGCTTAATTTTTGAACTTTATTCACATTTTTTAGGTTACTTCACAGGTAAGGTTTTTGGGCGACGAAGTAAGTCGCTTTGAGGCAAAAAAACCGGGTTTTTTATTTTATTTTGCGACTATAAGCTGTGAATTTTTGTAAAAGAACCCGGTTTTTGACTGTGCTTGCGTCTAGCAGTAAGCTGTTGCTCATATATATTGTGTATGGCGATTGAGGGTCCGATGGGGATCAGGGGAGAGGGGGAGAGGATTTGACAATTTTTGATTGTCATCAAAATATACAATGTTTATTTGCACAACAGCTTATCATCTAGAAAGATGCGCGTCGGCTTGAGACTAAGCAGAATAAAATCAGCAATCGGGGGAATGCGAGGTGCATGAAAGAGCTCCTCGCATTGTATTTATTGCAGGAGGTTACATTCTGGGGAATAATGTTTCAGCATAAGCTCGATCGATCAATTGGCGAGCAACCGTCTGAATTCCCGTATGTTCGTAATAATTGGTAGTCATGTCCAAAAACGCGGCGACATAATCCAATTTGTCATCGGTAACATCAACGTATTGCTTGAGATTTCCTAAAACTGTGGCGGGAGTTAAGCCGCGAGACTGCACTAAATTGTTCATCCAACCTTGGGCTGAGGCGAAGGTTGTTGTGACGAATCCGAATTTTTGGGCGTTATTTGCGCCGGGAATTAGGTTGCTGATGTTTTGGAATGTTGAGTTTTGCTGCAAGGTTGAAGGATTTAAGTCGCCTAGGGTGTTTTGCGCTACTCGAAGGAAGTCCGGGCCGAGGGGAATTAAACCGTCAGCGCATACTAATGCAGCCATCCGCATTAGAGATTCGCCTTTGTATTGTGATAAGTAATTGGCAAAGCTTCCCGCGTTGTTAAGGGAAATATTGTTAAGCTTGCAAAAGACTATGAGTTCGATCGCCACTTTGACGCATAAATCTATAGTTTGAGTGGTGTCAGCCTTGGGAGTGAGGCGGCTCATGAAGGAGAGAAAGCCGATTTTTTCGCCGATTTTATTTGCCATAGCGGTTGCGCCCAACGCACTGTCAGCGCTGTCTGCAAGCTGGTAAAGCTTGACTGCGCCTTGATAGGGCTCGTTGGAGTTGGCGTAAAGCTCGATCGCCCTGCTGCGAATTTTTTGGACTAATTTGCGCTTTGTTTCCCCTGTCACCGCTTGAATAGTATTATCAAAACCCGTGAGATTGTTCCACTCACCGGGAACCACAAAATCCAGGGATTTGAGCATCATCACAGTAATCCCAGAAGACGGCAAATTGTCAACCAATTCCACAATAGACTTGCTCATCACAAACTCCTGAATAGCCAGATTTAAAAGTGTTCTTCCAAATACTCCAACTTCCATAAATCCGATTCCCGATTTCCGGTAAAATCCGCAGAATTAAGTAGACAAGTGCCAATAACAATTAAACAGCGAGAGCCAGTTTTGCACTACTCCTGTTTTTTATCTCCTCTCTAACTCTGCGTTCTCTGCGGCCTCTGCGGTTCATTTAAAAAAAGTTAAGTTTCATTATACATACCGACTAAAATCCTGTAGATATGTTAAAATTGATAGCGCTAAATAGAAAAACATAAAATATGACTGTTGCAGTTAACAAAACTCCGGGATTAGCATCGCGTTTAGTAAATGGCGTACTCTCCATCAAACCTTTGGCCGCTCTAGCCAAACACCAAGCGCGGGAAATGATGATTGGAAGAGCCGAAAAAATCGGAGTGCATTGGCGGCAGGAAGCCCAAGCACTTTTAGCCAGGAATTGGGATGCAGAATTGCTCAGCGTAGAAAATCCCGATCTTGTTTACCCGAAATATTATCTAACTTCATTTCACGCCTACGAAAAAGGTAATATGAGTTGGGAAGCTGCCACAGAAGTTGAAGTTGCAGCCCGTGCAGTTCATGCGGGAATTTGGCCAGAAGCTGGTGCAGAAGGCGATGCTAAACTCCGCGCCAGCTATCACGAAATCGTTAAATCTCAAATTGCCAAAACACCGCAAGATATTGTCGATTTGGGATGCAGCGTAGGAATGAGTACCTTTGCGCTTGGGGATGTTTACCCGGAAGCAAAAATTGTCGGTGTTGATTTGTCGCCTTATTTTTTAGCAGTTGCTCAATACCGTTCTCAACAAAGAAAATCTGAATCTTTAAATCAAAAATCTCCGACTTGGGTGCACGCTGCTGCTGAATCTACTGGTTTACCTGCGGCTGCTTTTGATTTGGTTTCTATTTGTCTGGTTTGTCACGAATTGCCGCAGAAAGCTGCGAAGGAAGTATTTCTGGAAGCGAGGCGTTTGCTGCGTGTTGGCGGATATTTGACAATTATGGATATGAATCCTCAGTCGGAAGTTTATGCTAAAATGCCTCCTTATATTTTGACTTTGCTCAAGAGTACGGAGCCTTATTTGGATCAGTATTTTGGGTTGGATATTGAGCAGGCTTTGGTTGATTCTGGTTTTGGAATGCCGACAATCACTTGCAATACAGTCCGACACCGGACTATTGTTGCTGAAGCAGTAAATAGTTAGGTTTGGGGGAATGTGTTTGCGGTCGATCGTACTTAAAAAGTGGATGCGATCGCAACAGCGTTATATTAACAGTTGTGTGGCTGCAAGCAGCATTGTTGATATGCAATAGTAAAAAACTCGATAGTAAAAAAGTCGATCGAAAAGATGAAATCACCGCAAGAAGTGCTTGAGTTAGCTCATCAGCACGGTTTGACTATTCAAGAAAGTTCACTGCAATTTAATGAATCGGGACTCGATTTTCAAGTCGTGTTGGCAACCGACACTGAGGGAGAACGTTGGGTTTTGCGTCTTCCTAGGCGGGAGGATGTTTTGCCGTCGGCGAACAAGGAAAAACGCACGCTGGAACTGATTGCTCCTCTTTTAAGCGTGGAAGTGCCGCTATGGACTATTGCCACAGATGAACTCATCGCTTACAGGGCATTAAAGGGCGTGCCGGCGGGTACAATTGATTTGGAAGCCAAAGCCTATGTGTGGGAAATTGACCCAACTAATGTGCCAGATAAATTCCATGAATCTCTAGCTAAAGGTATAGTTTCCCTGCATCAAATTAGCATTGAGAAAGCGCGCGAAGTAGGTATTCCCGTTGAGACAGCGACAGAAGTACGGGTGGCAATGAAGCGGAGGATGGATGCAGTGAAAAACGAGTTTGGGGTTGGTCAAGAGTTGTGGAACCGATGGCAATCATGGTTCCAAAGAGATGAAATTTGGTCGAAAGAAACGGTGTTAACTCATGGTGATTTACACGCTGGACACATTCTTATTGACGCACAGGCACAGGTGACTGGTTTTATTGACTGGACTGAAGCAGCCGTCACTGACCCAGCGATTGATTTTGTCGCTCATTACCACACGTTTGGTGAAGGCGCTCTCAATCAGTTAATCTCAGCATACGCCAAGGCAGGCGGGCAGGTTTGGCCTCTGATGGCAGAACATGTAATTGAACTCACTGCTGCTTATCCCGTAGCAATTGCAGAATTTGCCCTGAAGTCAGGTTTGGATGAGTACAAACAAATGGCTAAACAGTCACTTTGTGTGAGGGATTTGGAGTAAAATGTTTAGTGAATTAGATCCGCTGTAACTGTACAACCGATTGCATGATATACATCCGATACATAAATAATAGAAGGCTATAGGTATGACTCCGGTATCTGACAAACAAGCGACTATTATCCGCACGTCGCGAGGACTGACGATTTCAGGCACTAGACTGACTCTCTATGATGTTATAGATTTTCTGAAAGCTGAGTATTCACCAAAGTTGATTCGTAATAAATTTAACCTCACAGACGATCAAATTAACGCTGCTATGTCTTACATTGAAGCTAATCGCGATCGACTTGAAACTGAATATCAACAGGTATTGCAAACAAGAGCAGAAATTCGCTCCTATTGGGAAAATCGCAACCGCGAACGGTTCGATCGCATTGCAATGATGCCACACAAGCCCGGACAAGAAGCTATTTGGGCAAAAATTGATGAGCAAAAAGCGAGACGTGCCGCACAGCAATGATGACTTTTCTAGTTGACTTTAATCTTGACGGCTATGCTCTTCTTTTGCTGGGAATCTTGACAAAACTCGGCTGGCTTGAACGCTTGAACTCTTATCGATCCGATTTGTCACTTTTAGGGAAGCTGGAGTATCGATGGACGCTAGCGATCGTTTGGTTTGGTGTTATGCTCAAGAAAATCAAATGATGATTCTCACAGCCAACCGAAACATGAAGGGTGATGATTCACTCGAACAGGTGATGCGCGAGGAAAATACAGCAGATTTGTTTCCTGTATTGACAATTGCAGATATCGATCGCCCTTGATGAATTTGACTGCCGAGAGTGATGTGTTGAGCGTTTTGTTGAGATTGTTCTAGATGTTGACAATTATACTATGGGAGTTGGTCGGTTATTCATTCCGTGATATCGAGATCAATTTACCTAATTCGATCGCAATAGCGGTACAATTAAGCCTTAGACAACAGGCTAGAAGATTTCGATCGAACCCTAAAAGAAGGACATCTTCATGAACCCGACAGCCCCCTCTCAAAAAGTCCTCGATTGTTTGCAGGTTATTTTGGATGTCACGGCATCGAAAAATTACGAGCTTTTTACCACAGTCGGTGATTCAGGCTACAAAACGAGCATTACACAAAAAATGTTTGACGATGTTAGCGATCAGCTCGCTTCACGCCTGAAAAAGGGATATTCAATTAATTATTTTGGTGAGATAAAACAAGGTAATTATCCGATTTATTTGTGGAAGCTGAGTTTTGAAGATGGTGGAGATGAATTTGTGGCCCACATGACTATGAATGGAGACAAAGTTGCTGGGATTTTCATCGAATAATATACAGCATATTCCATGTAGATGTAGAGAGCGAGAAACCGGGTTTATTGAACCTCTTGCAAAAATAATTAGGACGGGCTCTCCGGCCCATCCCACAAGAAAAAATAACTCTTGTGGGATGGGCCGGAGAGCCCGTCCGATCAATTGATGAAAAGGACTTTTGCAAGAGGTCTATTGAACAGAATTAGTTTATAGGCGAGAATTGTAAAGAAACCCGGTTTGTGGGTGTACTTGATAAACCTGGAATACGCTGTATATTGCTTGACACGGCGTTTTACTGAAGTGAATCTAATGCCGATCGCCCACAACGGTTAATCGAAACCGATCGGGCGGTACAAAAGTGATTCCCCGGCGGGCGGGACGAATTGCCCGATCGAGATTTGAGACAAATTCGCGCGCCGACAGCACTGTTGCTAACACCAGCTTCATCTCAAACATCGATAGCGCCATCCCGATACAGCTTCGACTCCCGCCTCCAAACGGTAAATATTCAGACGCGGAAAACTTGCGATCTAAAAAGCGATCGGGATTGAATAAAGCCGGATTTTCGTAGGTTTCAGGGCGGCGGTGCGCCAAATACACGCAGGGAATTAAAATGGTTCCCGGTTGATAGGTATAGCCTTGAAGTTCGATCGCCCTTTTTACCTTGCGCGGCTGCGAAATTAAGGCGATAGGATAAACCCGCAGCGCTTCCTTGCAGACTGCGGTTAAATAGGGCGACTGCGAAAGCGCGATCGGATCGGGATTTTCTCCCAATTCATCCAACTCGCGGCGCAACTTCGCGAGAGATTCGGGAAACTGATGCAGCCAGTAAAACGCCCAAGTCAAGGCAGATCCGGTGGTTTCGTGTCCCAACAGCAACAGCGTCATCAACTGATCGCGCAATTCTCGATCGCCAATGGATTCGCCTGCTTCGTCGCGCGCCATCATCAACACTGACAAAATATCCGTGCGAGACGCATCGAGAGGGTGCGATCGCCTTTCGGCAATTTCTGCATAAATCAGCGAGTCAATCTGCGCCATTTGCTGCAAAAACTGCCCCCACGGACTCCAAGAACCCAAATTTTGCTGCAGCGGTTCAAAGAAAAATTGGATTGAGTACAGCTCAGAGGTAATTGCTTCTAAAAGTTCGCTGAGCAAGTGTTTGAGCTGTTCGTAGCGCTCTCCAGGCACCAATCCGAAGACGACTTGCAGGATTACTTGCAGCGAAATTTCTGACATTTCTTGCCGCACGGCGATCGCATCTTGGGCTTTCCAATTCTGTGTTTGCTTTCGCGTCAAATCCACAATCAAGTGCCCTTGACTGTGCAACTGTTCTCGATGCAGCGCCGGCATTAATAGCTGTCGCTGCCGCAGGTGTCGCGCCCCTTCGTTCATAATTAGCGATTCTGTTCCCACCAGCGGGCGAAATACGTTGGTCACTTTGCCAAATTCAAAGGCATCGGCCAAGGTGGTAAACACTGCCTGAACGGCTTCTGGATTGCCCAGGAACACGACGGGGGGCGAAGCGGGCCCCAGTACGCGGGCAGTAAATGTATCGCCGTATTTGGCTTGGTTGCGGTCGAAAAATGCGATCGGATCGGCTACCAGCGAAAGAGTTTGGAACAGGGCGGGAGAACGAGATCCGGTGGGCAATATCATTGCAAAAATTAGCGATACACAATACTTCTAGTTTATATCGATCGACCTTGCACCTGAAATTAATCTGCGATCGATGTCAAAGGCAAGTAGCAACAATAGTAATGCGATCGGGATCGATCGCAGATTGTACGGCTAGCTTCCCCGCCTAAACGGGTAAAAGTGTTGGCGATGTTTGGTTTGGCATTATGCTCAAGAAAATTAAATGAATTTAAGATACAATTGCTGTAAAAACTGGTAGCCTGTTGGCTGAATTTGTTATGACATTAACATCCCGTGTTGTTCATAGCGACCCCGATATTCTGGGGGGAACCCCTGTTTTTGTTGGGACTCGCGTGCCAATGAAAACCCTACTTGATTATCTTGAGGCTGGTGATTCATTAGATGTATTTCTAGATCATTTTCCTAGTGTCACTCGGGAACAGACAATCGCAGCCCTTGAATTAGCAAAGGAAATGAGGTTCTTAAAAGTTTTTAGGCGACGCAGCACAACAACTCCCGCGCGCGATCGCACAGATGTTATGTGTTAGGAGCGGAGGTAGTCTGCTGCGGGTGATTGACACCGTTAGAGCGCTCTATTCCTGCGAGGGTAGTTCCGCAGATTGTACGGCTAGCTTCCCAGCCTAACATGACTGTTTTACGCTCTACTCCCCAGGCATAACCACCGAGTTCTCCAGATTCTCGAATGACTCGGTGACACGGAATTAGATAGCCGATCGGATTTTTACCGATCGCATTTCCGACAGCTCTAGCAGCAGTTGGGCGAGCTACCATTTGAGCTATAGTTTGATAAGTTGCGATCGCCCCAAACGGCAATTTCAAAAGTGCTCGCCAAACTTGAATCTGAAAGTTAGTGCCTTTTACCAACAGTGTTAGTGGTTTTTGTTCGCTGAGAGTTTCTGAATTGAAAATCTGGTCACATAAGGTTTGAGTGGCTTGCTCATCACGAATAATTTCAGCGTTTTTCCATGTTAATCGCAGTCTTTGTTCGGCAGTTTGTTCGTCGGCTCTATCCAAGAAATAAAGATTACAAATACCGCGAGTAGTTGTAGCAATTAGAGATTTGCCAAAGGGAGTATCATGAATACCATAACGAATTTGCAAACCTGCTCCGCCTGCTTTGAACTCCCCTGGTGACATTGCTTCTAAGTTCACAAATAAATCGTGTAATCGTCCGGGACTCGATAGCTTCACGTCCAATGTTAGGTCTAGAAGGCTTTTCGTCTGAGCGATTTTTGACTTGGCATATTCAACTGTCAGATATTGCAAAAACCGCTTGGGGCTAATGCCGACCCATTGAGTAAATAGCCGTTGAAAATGATATTCACTAAGTCCTATGTGTTGGGCCACAGTTGCCAGATTGGGCTGGTTTAGGTGGTTTTGTCGCATAAAGGCGATCGCCCGAGCAATCCGGTGATAATCTTCGCTAGCACAGACACTCGCATTTTTCATCGAAATCATCTAGTCTAAGTCAAGGGAATTTTGATGTTTCCTCACTTTAGCCATAGAGTACGCTCAAAGCCACCCGTTTCTTGCGGTGAATGCAGTCAGTCGATCGCCCGAACTTTCGTCCTCAGCCACCGCGCAACTGCGTCACCAAGTGAACTAATTCCGGTAAAATCAGCTTTTCCACAGCTAGTTTCACACCATTGCTAGAGCCCGGAAGAGAAAAGACTAATTTACCTTGATACACGCCTGCAACTGCGCGAGAGGCGATCGCCCTCGAACCAATTTCTTGGTAGCTCAAAAACCGAAATATCTCCCCAAATCCCGGTAAAATCCTGTCTAGCAAACTCTCCATCACATCGTAAGTCGTATCGCGGGGAGCGATTCCCGTCCCGCCGTTAAAAATGATTGCGTCCACATCTTCGCGTTGGGAAAACGCCTGCATTTGCAAGACAATTTTTGCCGCATCATCTTTAACAACAGTGTAAGCTACCACTGAGTGCCCTGCATCTTTTAGCAGCTTCTTCGTTAACAATCCGCTATTATCTGTGTCAGCAGAGCGTGTATCGCTAATAGTAGTAATCGCACAATTTACCACTATTTTTGATAAATCTGGGTGAGGAATTTGCGTCATGGTTTAGTATCTTAAGTAATCGGCAACTGGCAACTGGCGCTCTGCCAATTACCAATCACCAACTACCCATTATGCCTTGCTAAATCCTAAGCCGTTTGCTGCGGAGTAGCGTTCCATGAAACGCATAAAACGCTCCCATTCTTCAGCACTTCTCATCAGATAAAGAGCTTCTAAACCCGCAGGCTGACCATTTACGAACTTAGCGTTAACCTCGCGAGTCACGATTTCGCCTTCTTCGTCGATCATGTACATTCCAGTAATTTCTTGGGTACTGGTGCTGCTGAGAGCCTTGGGATTTGCAAAGATAAATGTGGCCGTACCTTGAGCTCCGCTTTTAGAACGGGTTAGGCGAACTTCTGGCAGCACATCTTCGTCGATACCGCGGGAAAATTGAATTTTAGCCATAATTTCACAGTCGAACCTTAAGGATTACTTAATTTCTTAACTTTTCACTTTAGTACATTGCGAGCCTTTAAAAAAGGGTTCGCAATGTTGAGTTCGACAATCATCAGACGATTCGGGTACTCCCAATGGCCTTAGACGATGTAGGGAGAGTTAATTGCCTCAGCCCGGTTTGTGGCTACCAGGGTTTGGTAAACCAGCGCGGATATCTCGCCGCGGGTGATGTCGCGGGCGGGGGAAAGCTTGTCGCGGGCGGGATAGTTGACCACGATTTTGCGCTCTGTGGCGGTGGCGGTGGCGTCGGTGGCAAAACTGGGAATCAATGCTCGATCGGCATAAACGCTCAAAGAATTGGGATTGCCGCCAGTCAACTGCAAGCCGTTTACCAAAGAAACTATAGCCTGAGATCTGGTCAAATTTTGCTCCGGGCGAAAGGTGCGATCGGGATATCCAGCCAAAAACCCACCTCGATTCGCTTTGACGATCGCCCCATAGGCCCAAAAATCCGCCGCCACATCCTTAAAAACCGTCGCTTCGCGGCGCGGTGCCAACTCAAACGCCTTCGCCAGCAAAGCCGCATACTGAGCTCTAGTTAAATTCTCGTCAGGCTTAAAAGTGCCGTTGGGAAACCCGCTGACAATATTCATCTTAGCGAGGCGATCGATAAAATCCTTAGCCCAGTGGGTGCTGGTGTCGCTAAATTTTACCCCGCCAGGAGTCGGAGTCGGAGATGGTGTCGGAGTCGGAGTCGGCGTTACATTGCCCAAATCAAATAAACCTTTCACCCGCGCCGGATTGAGCTGATTTCCCAAGGCCGAAATCTTTACCCCAGTCGCGTTTTGCAAGTCTAATTCGCCGTTATCCCGAAAAATATTGCCCCCCAAATCTTGAGCCGTACCGATATCTGGCAGCGATTTCCCCACAGCAGTCAAACCATCTTCGGTATTTTTTTCAATGCGATTCTTCCGCACAACCGGCTTAGATTCCCCTGATAAAACAATACCGGAGCGATTTTCCAAAATTTGGTTGTCAACAATCAAAGGAGCAGATTTATCTTGCAGAGAAATGCCGAAACCGGTATTCTGAAAAACATTGCGCCGCAGTACGCCTTTAGCAGTTTCCGCCGCAATTACGCCAGCCGCCGAGTTTTGTACAAATCTGTTGTCTAGAATCGCAGGATTTGCCGAACCTGTGATAAAAACACCTTCGCGCTTGCAAAGCGTGAAAGTGCAGTTAGCCACTGTGGGAGAAGTTGACTCAATCCAGACTCCGGTGCCGCGACTCTCCAAATTAGTGACAGTTAGGCCGCGCAATTCGGCATCGGTTGCTAGCAATATTGTGATATTTTGACTGGCTGCGGTGGGACTGACAAATTTGCCGCTTCCTTGAATTAGAGTGCCGCTTCCTTTGTTAGTTTCGCTACCGATAACTTTGACTCCAGAGGGAATTTCCAAGGGGAATTTTTCGCCGCTGGCTGCGCTGTAAGTTCCCGGTGCTAGCTGAATGATTGTTCCCGATGCAGCGCGGGCGATCGCGCGGGCGATCGTTTTCAAGGGAGCCGATTGGCTGCCGGCGGCTCCATCGCTACCTGTTTGCGGGTTGACGTAAACTGTTGCCATGTTTTTGTGGAAGAAATAAATGTGCGATCGGGCTTTTGTACACTTTTCATTCTCTACTAAGCTGACCCCGGATCTATATTCACCTTTAATTTCGCAGCTTATTTATTTGCAGGAGATCCGCAACATCACCCATCAGGAGCAACAACCGCAGGGGGGATTGCCCCTACACAACATTCATAAAATTTTAGATTTTATCTCATGTGCGATCGCTGACGGGGTGACAACCCCGTTAAAACATAGACTCAATCAAGGACATAGCTCTCATACCCTTCTGAAAAAATGGCAA
>NZ_JAUBTN010000018.1:0-106017 GCF_036705055.1 Microcoleus sp. CZ3-B2
TCAGAATCAATTTTTCTTTGAGAAATCTTCTGAACTCCCCTTGACAACTGGCATACAAGCTTAACTTGTTACCAATGGGCCCTGCACAATTACCTGTCAGCGAATGTCTTCATAAAACAGTTTGAGATACCTCGCTGAAACCCCAAAACCCCACAAAAAACCGATCGCCAGATAGATGGCAGTTGCTTTAAGTTCGCCCCAATGCGCCACCCGCCGATCGCTACTTTCCACCACCCGATTTACTAACTTAAGTCTCCCGCGGCGCGCCAACTTCAAACACAAATCCGCTTCCTCCATAATTGGCAGCGCCGCATCGAAACCCGCGCCTTCCCAAAAAACAGTACGGCGACAAAAAATAACCTGATCGCCAAACAACAAGCGCAATCCTTTAAAAAATAAATGAGGTCGAAATAACAGCGGCGCGTAGTAAGTTTTTAGATAATTGTGCAGCGAAAAACCCCATCTTGTTTGCTGCGAACCAGCCATCACCGAGATAAACCCGCCTCCGACAATTTCAGCATCGGACAATGTTTTCTGGATGACTGCTACAATGTCGTCAGGAACTAAAGTATCGGCGTGGAGAAAGCACAGAATTTCACCGGTGGCGGTTTCTGCACCTAGGTTCATTTGCGCGGAACGTCCGGCTATACTGCTAGAAATAACTCTGGTGATGGCGGAAAGTGCGATCGCCACTGTATCGTCTTGACTGCCGCCATCTACCACTAACACCTCCCAAGCCGGAGGATTGAGAATGCTGAGTTGGCGCAAAGTGCGTTCCAGACAAGTCGCTTCGTTGAGGGCGGGAATGATAATAGAAACGCGATTCATCTGGTTGAAATTCATGCCAAAAGTATTATACTAAAACATTGTGACGATTCGCAACAAAACAGAAGACCGGGCAGTTAAAACCAGGTCTATAGGAACCAAACCCTAGCATAGTGGGTTGAATACCGGGCGGTTAAAATTACGTTGTCTTGTTCAGTCTGCAGACGCAAACGAAAGTTTTTGTCAACCTGGTTTCAACCGCTGTCTGCATCTATATCTTCCACTAATTAGGACTAAAAAAATCGTGCCAACGAAAATAGAAGTAAAAAACGATCTAGAATTTTACGACGAAAATGCTGATAATTGGTGGGACGAAAATGCTAAAATCTATGCTCTCTACCATCTAAATAAACCCAGATTTGAGTTTTTTGACAGACACGCGACTAATTGGCAAGGGCTCAAAACCTTGGATGTCGGGTGTGGCGGCGGTTTTTCCTGCGAGTTTATGGCCGAGAGGGGCGCTGTGGTTTCTGGAATAGATCGATCGGACAAGTGCATCGTAGCAGCTCAAAATCATGCAGTTACCAGCGGTTTTGAGATTGACTACAGGCAAGGTTTTGCCGAAAATATGCCCTACGCGGACAATACCTTCGATGTCGTCATCTGCGTAGATGTTTTAGAACACGTTGCTGATTACAAAAAGGTTGTGTCAGAGGTTCACCGAATTCTCAAACCCGGAGGACTTTTCTTTTTTGATACCATCAACCGAACTTTTTCTTCGCAAGTTGTGATGATTGGGCTGATGGAAAATATTTTGCAAGAAATTAGGCGGGGGGTTCACGATTGGGAAAAGTTTATTACCCCGGAGGAACTGTCTGTGGTAATGCGAAATACTGGTTTTGGGCATATTGAAATTAAAGGTTTTGATATGTTTGGAGAAATGGGTTCTGTTTTAACCGAAATGCACGGTTTTTGGGAAAATCTGACGGGGGGAAAACAACTATTTCCTTCCCTGGCGAGTTTTCAACAGGTTTCTCAAGTGCTACTTTCTAATCTCGCTAACTATGTTGATTACAAAAAGTCTGGGTTGTTTAAAATCCAAATTAATGAGGATACGTCGATTATGTATGTTGGCGTAGGGGCGAAGAATAATTAGTCATCAGTCATTAGTCATCAGTCATTAGTTATTAGTCATTAGTTATTAGTCATCAGTCATCAGTCATCAGTTATTAGTTAGCTGCTGCTAATAACTGATGATTTTTTATATTTAACTGCAAATAATTAGCAAGTATTGGGCGGCGGGTGCGATCGCCCCTTGCACTCCGATCGCCCAAAACTACCGCCGCGCCTGAAGTTCGGGCTAAAATTACTGCCTGTATATCTAGATCGGTCAACTCTTGTAACAAATCTTAATATTAAATTATTGACAATTTATCTAAATTGCATGGTAGCTTATTGAATATTAATTGCAATAACTGCCGGAATTTAACAGTACCTGGAGGTCAATCACCGTGACAGCAGCAATAGTTTCCGCGTCAGCGTCGCGAATCAGCGACGGACAACCAGCCGATAGCCAGAAACTGATGAGTTTGGGTAAAAATTCTGAAATACCCGACCTCGATCGCTCCAAAGATATCACCCTAGCGGTTTTAGAAGGAGTGGGAACTCTCACGGTGGGCGATCGAACAGTCACTTTAAAGCCCGGAGTATTTGTGTTTGTACCCGCCGAGATCCCGCGCACTCTCAAAGTACAAACAATGCTGAACTTGTTACTAATTGACTGCGAACCAGACCCAGATCTGAGCGAATCAGCTTGGTTAATGAATTTTCAACTTTAACCAAATGAAAAAACATTGCCCTTGCTGCCTTGACTCTCTTATTTCTCAGGTTCGCCACAATCGCACCTACTGGTTTTGTCTCAATTGCAGGCAAGAAATGCCAATTTGTGAATCGAAAACCAGAAATATCAAGCACTATCAAATTTCACATTCGGAGTAAAAATGTCAAAAGCAATTGGTCTGTTCTACGGAACTACTACTGGTAAAACTGAGTCGATCGCTGAAATGATCCGAGATGAATTTGGCGGCGATATCGTGACTCTTCACGAAATCGGTAGCATTGACAATGATGATTTTGCCGAGTACGAATGTCTGATTATCGCTTGTCCGACTTGGAATATCGGCGAACTGCAAAGCGACTGGGAAGGTTTTTTCCCAGAACTGGATGATATTGATTTTAGCGGCAAACAAGTAGCTTATTTGGGAACTGGCGACCAAGAAGGCTACCCGGATAATTTTATGGATGCAATGGGGATTTTGGCTGAAAAAATCTCCGAACAAGGTGGCGAAACAGTCGGTCAATGGCCCACAGACGGTTATGATTTTAATGAATCTAAAGCTGTAGTCAATGGCAAGTTTTTGGGTCTTGCTATTGATGAAGATAATCAATCGGATCTGACGGAAGCGCGAATTAAATCTTGGGTATCTCAACTCAAGAAAGAATTTAGCTTGTAGACTGTTAGGGTGTATTTTTAAACTAATTCTTTAGATCCTGCCCCCCCTAAATCCCCCTTAAGGAGAACCACTTTGAGGGAATTTTCGCCCCTTTTTTTTTTGGATCTGGGAGATAGAGGACGCAATAAAATACGCCCTAGCAGTCGAAGTAAGGTGCGCGGGTGCACCCTAGATTTAAACGTTATGCTTAAGCAATAAATAACTCTATCTCCAACTGAAAATAGATGAAATTTTGTTCAGATGATGTGCTTTGGTTAAGTGTAAGTCCGAGTTTGCTATGCTTCGATCGCTCGCTACTTTCTTATTTAAATGATTCTGTACCTGTGCAAGTATGGGAATACCAACAAACAGAAGATGAAGGTTGCTCTTTGGATATGGCTGTTGAGCTTTTGCACGATTTTTTAACAATGCGCGATCGCCCAATTCATCTCATCGGCCACAGTACCAGCGGATTAGTCGGTTTAATGTATGCGCGCCGCTATCCTCACAAAGTTAGTTCTTTGGGACTTTTAGCTGTCGGTTTGCCATCTTCTGTTAATTGGCAAGCACATTACTATACGCATCTTGCAGCTTTTCCGTGGAGTAGCAAACAAGTTTTGACTCAAATGGTAGACGATATGCTGGGATGTCAAAATCAAAGTATCAGTCAAAAATTTATACCATATTTTGAGGATGACTTAGCCTGTTCTCCTTGTCCTCACTCCTTATTTAGGATGAATAATTCCCGCGATGAGGGTGTAGAAGTACCTTTGTTGATATGCAGCAGCAAAACTGATTTTGTGGTATCTCCTATTGTGATGCGCCGCTGGTCAAAATTTCTTAAAAAAGGCGATCGCTTTTGGGAATGTCCAGACGGGCGGCATTTTTTCCATCACTTCTATCCAGAACAAGTCGGGGAAGAAATATTGAATTTTTGGCTATCTCTACACAGTCGCCAACCGGTTTTAGATTTTAGATATTAAGGGTGTATCGCTACCATCAATCAAAGTTATTAACAGATTTTGGCCTGAAAAGCAATCTACTTGCCTAATTTCCCCAATTTAACGAGGTACCGATTGCTTGAAAGCACTACAGGTGCGATCGCACTTCCAAGCATGACAATTACCGGGGAATGTACCATCACAACTTAATGAGTATTACTTGCAGTAACCATATGAATAAAAACAAACCTGCGGGCGGACGCAAAAACAGCCCAAGAAAGCTGCAACCCTACTTCCAAGAACCTTTGAGCCTGAGAATTATTGTACCGTTCTGAGGTTTTTCCGTCAGCTTATTGCTATTGGTGATGCACACAGTAAAAATCGGATTTGCCAACAGCCTCGAAACAGGAGTGCGTAAGGAAGTTGAAAATCAAGCAGCTTTTGCAGTGCGAGACTTCAAAAGTCGATCGAATATAGTGCGAGCCTCCCCGATCGCGAGTTGTACAATACGCCAGTTCTTGAAGCGATCGCACTATAATAAAAAAAATGCTTTTTGTAAAACTGAGATGCTCCCATTATCATAGTTCTTTCTAAAATCTCTAATTAATTAAATTAATGGCAATTTGCAGAAACTGGTTCCTCTACAGGTGCTGATTGATCGAGACTTACCCACACATAAATCTCCGTAGCATCCTCGCTGCAACTGTGACATCCACCGCACTTTTTCGCCTCTGCCATTTTACTGATGCGGCCTTTGCGAATTAGGCGGTTCAACATTCCGCGCAAAGCATCGCCGTCCATGCGGAAATGGAGCTTTAAATCAGCGATAGAAGCTCTTTTGTTTTCCGCAATAAACTGTTGGATGTCGCTTAAAATCATAGTTTTTCTCCTTTCTTTGTTAGCGTAGGGTTGAAAGTGCGATCGTCCCCGTTCGCGAGGGGGAAATTCGCTCTTCGGGGACACTCGCACTGCACTCGTAAAATGATGGTACCGAATAACTATTGACTGATTGCTTCGCGCCGTTTGGGCTTGATTGCACCAGCCATTTTCAATCCCAAAATTGTCAGGATCATAGCTATTGCCAATCTCACTACCCAAATAATTGAAGATTCTGGATGCTCTGCGTAGGTCACAACCTGATAATAGAGAACCGCCGCCCAATAAGCTAAACCAGTAGTCCAAGCACAGGCGAATATTGTCCAACCTAAATTAGTTTCGCGGTACAATGCAGCCGTTGCCGAAACACAAGGAAAGTACAGCAATACAAACAATAAGTAAGCAAAGGCTGCGTGATTGGAACCAAATCTTTGCGACATTTGTCCGTAGGTGCTACTAGAAATACCTTGATCTTCTTCTGCCTGTTTTTGGTCTGTAATATTGGCTGAACTTAAGCCGAGGGGATCTAAAAGTTGACCGGGAAGTTTTGTGAGATTCTCTGGTATGCTGAAAAATGCTTTGCCGATATTTCCCCAGAAGTTGAATTCTTCTTCTTTTTCCGGTTCTGCACTGGCTGCTTTTTGTTCGTCTGCTAGTTCTGTATAGAGGGAGTCCAAGGTGCCAACCATTACTTCTTTGGCAAATACTCCTGTTAGTAATCCGACGGTGGCCGGCCAGTTTTCTTTGGTAATTCCCATCGGAGTAAATATTGGTGTTGCTGAGCGGGCAACTGCGCTCAAAATTGAATCTTTGCTATCTTCTTTGCCGAAGGAACCATCGGTGCCGACGGAGCTCATGAATCCGAGTACAATTACCATGAGGACGATCGCAATTCCGGCCTTTTTGATAAAAGCCTTCAGTCTGTCCCAAGTCCGCAGCAGTACGCCTTTGAGTTTGGGAATGTGGTAGGGTGGCAGTTCCATAACAAAGGGTGCAGCTTCTCCTTGCAGGATGGTGTTTTTTAAGATTAATCCGGTGAAGACTGCAGCTAAAATTCCTAATAAATAAAGCCCTAATACCATGTTCTGCCCGCCGACTTGGAAGAATGCGCCACAAAATAAGGCGTAAACTGCTAATCTGGCGCTACAAGACATGAATGGATTCATCATAATCGTCATCATGCGATCGCGCTTATTTTCCAATGTCCGCGTCGCCATAATTCCGGGAATATTGCATCCAAAACCTACCATCATCGGTACAAAGGATTTGCCGGGAAGTCCGACAAATCGCATTAATCTGTCCATGACGAAGGCTGCCCGCGCCATGTAGCCAGAGTCTTCCAACACTGACAAACACAGGAACATCATCCCAATTTGGGGAATAAAAGTCGATGTAGTTTGAATGCCGCCACCAGCACCTTTTGCCAGCACTCCGATTAACCATCCAGGGGAATTGAGGCTTTCTAAAAGCTGAGCTAAACCATCTACAAAAATCGTCCCCAACAAAATGTCAAAAAAGTCAATAAACACTGCACCAACGTTAATCGAAATGGTGAACATTAAGTACATCACCATCAAGAATACGGGGATGCCTAACCAGCGATTGAGCACAATTTGGTCGATTTTATCGGAAATGTTGGTTTTGACTTCTCTGGAAGATTCTACTATGCCTTGGGTGAGGGTGCGGATGTAGGTGTAGCGGCTGTCGGCGATGATAATATCTAAGTCGTCATCGAGGGTTTCGTGGACTCTGCGGCGGTGGGGGACGACTATTTGTTCTAAGTCTTTGTTTGCGAGTTCTGGGGCGACATCATCCTGATATTCTAATAGTTTCAGGGCTGTCCAGCGGGCATCAACTTGACGATTGGGGCTGTGTTGTTCGATATGCGGGATGAGTTGGGCGATCGCATCTTCGATCACAGCCGGATAAGCGACATAGGCAGATGGTGCGATCGGCTTTTGTAGCGCTTTATTCACAGCATCCCGCAACAGAGATACTCCGTCATTTGACGAAGCACTCATCGGCACCACCATACAGCCCAATCGTTCTGCAAGTTTGTTAACATCAATTCGGATGTCCCGTTCTTTGGCAACATCCATCATATTTAGCGCTACAATCATCGGCACGCGCATCTCTAAGACTTGGGTGGTGAGATACAAATTGCGCTCTAAGTTGGAAGCGTCAATAATATTAACAATCACATCTGCTTCGCCAGATAGCAAATAATCTCGCGCTACCAATTCATCAAGGCCCGTATCTCCATCTTCGGCATCTATAGAATAAACTCCCGGCAAGTCAACAATCGTAATTGGTAAACCATCATGAGTATATTTTCCCTCTTTGCGTTCGACGGTTACTCCCGGCCAGTTTCCCACTCGCTGGTTAGCACCTGTCAAAGCGTTAAATAAGGTAGTTTTTCCACAGTTGGGATTGCCCACCAATCCAATAATTTGCTTGGCCATTATTTCATCTCCTCTACAAATAGGGTTTTGGCTTCATCTTTCCGCAAACTGAGCTTGAAACCCCGCACTAGGATTTCTACGGGATCTCCTAGAGGTGCGTGGCGAGTGACAGTAAATTCGGTTCCCGGTGTCAATCCCATTGCTAACAATTTGCCTTTGTAGCCGCGGGCTGTTTTTTCATAGCCAACCACTTTGCCTGTGCTACCAACAGCTAAATCTCCCAATTGTATTTTGTCGTTCATTTGTTGTTTTGATTTAGCCTAAATTTGTACAAATTCAATCAACTTTTTGAAGGCAGCAACCCTCTCAGCATTTGTGAATATCTCTATTTTTTCTGATGCCCCCGGCAGTTAAAAAAATGTTCGCAAATCAAATAGGATTGCTGTAGATTTATGGCACTTTTCCTAATTCGTACACATAATTTTTTGTGCCATACCTGCGCCCAAACCGATGCGGTTTTCGCCAATTGCCACAATTACCGAACCGCCGGAGTGACTGATAATTTGAAGTTCGGTACCGGAGACAAATCCCATGCCGATGAGGCGACGCACATAGCCTTCTGAACCCCTGAGTGTGACTATTCGCAGCTTTTCGCCGACGCTTGCCATTGCTAGGGGGAATGATTTACTCTTGGCTGAGTCTGGTTGAACTTCTATCTGAGCTTCTGTGCTGTTTTCGGTTTCTGAGGCTTCTGCTGTTTCTCCATAAAAGGTAAAACCCTTGAAATGTCGCGGGTTTGACTCTTGGTTTTGTTGGCTGTATTGTTGTTTCATCTGTTTTGGCAGTCGATCGACTTTAGTAACTTCTTGCTTGGACTGGCTTGTCCAGCAACTTGAAATATATTCTCAATACGCTCGGCTCGCGATCGCAGACAGGGCGAAATTCCCCGTTCTAGCGAACTATTTCCCGTTGCATAGTTCGGAAAATACTATTCTCCAGGCCTAATAATTAGGCAGATTTTTCGCGGGCCCCTAGTTTTATGTCTCTTGCGTTAGATGCGCGTTAGATACTCATGTGCGCTGCAATCACTAGCAACCAATACCTGTTGTCCTTAAGCATAGTAAACGAAAAAGAAATTATTGGCAACTATTGTCAAATATTTTAGCATTTGCTTAACAAACTCAGCCTTAGCCGGACGGAGTGAGACTACAGGGCGATCGACCCAAGTCCTAGAAGCCGATCGAGCATATACCAATTCGAGCGAAAAATGAGGTATTGACTGCTAAATCCCCCAATCTCCCCAATCCCCCAATCTAAAATCTAAAATCGACTGACTTGTTACCTTTTTGAGAAAGGCTATACTTAAGTGTTCGAGCGATCGCGGGAACACCGCCGCTAGGAATTAACAATTTATCAAGAATTATGCCAGCAAGTTTTCTGCCAAAGTCGATCGCACAACTCACAGAATCTACCTCAATCGCCTTAGCCCAAAGCATTCAACAGTCAGCAATTACAACCCCTCTGAGCCCGCAGCCAATAGCCACCACTTACGTGCGTCAGGGGAGTGGCAACACGCCGATTTTGCTAATTCACGGCTTCGACAGTTCCGTATTTGAATTTCGCCGCCTGCTGCCGCTGCTTGCTGAAAAAAATGAAACTTGGGCGATCGATTTATTGGGTTTTGGCTTTACAGAAAGAGGGGCGGATTTGGCATTTAGCGCCATGGCAATTGGCACTCATCTTTACTCTTTTTGGAAATCGCTAATTTCGCAGCCTGTAATCTTAGTGGGCGCATCGATGGGAGGTGCCGCCGCCATTGATTTTACCCTCAATTATCCCGAAGCTGTCAAAAAATTAGTGCTGATCGACAGTGCAGGTTTTGCCGTCACTTCTAACAAGGGAAAATTTCTCATTCCTCCTTTAGGATATTTGGCAACTTCATTTTTGCGAAACCCTAAAATCCGCCAAAAAATTAGCGTCAATGCTTATTTCGATCGAACTTTTGCTACGGTGGATGCTCAAACTTGCGCTGCTTTGCACTTAGAAACGCCTAACTGGAATCAAGCTTTAATTGCTTTTACCAAAAGCGGCGGTTACGGAGGTTTTGGGGGGAAACTCTCGCAAATTCAGCAGCAAACGCTGATTTTGTGGGGAAAACAAGACCGAATTTTGGGGACGGCGGATGCGGCAAAGTTTGAAAGTGCGATCGCCAATTCTCAATTAATTTGGATACCGGATTGCGGACACGTTCCTCACCTAGAAAAACCGCAAATTACCGCTCAACATATCTTAGATTTCACAGCTAAAGCAGCAGGTTAGTAATGAGGACGACCGTCCGCATCTGTTATCAGAGGACGGTCGTCCTTACTACTAACATTAAACTTTCGGTAAGTATTTTTGTACGATCGTCCATCCCGTGAGCAACACAGTCACAAATCCAGCACCTAAAAATATATTAGTGCCAATGTGGATGGGGCGCGCCCAAGGATGTTTAGGGCCAATTTGCAAACCACTCCCAACAGAAACCAACACCAAAGCCACCACAGCTAACCCGACCGGTAAATGACCTGAGTGACCCAAATTTCCGTAGTATCCCAGCGTACCGACTACGCCAATTCCCAGCAGTAAAATTACCAAAGTCGCCATTCCCGTACCAGTCGCCAAATGAAAGGGACGCAGCCATTTTGGGCGCTGCTGTTTGCTACTGCGGGCGGCAAACATCCATGTTCCAGTAACGGCCAGCAACAGGTAAGCTAAGAGGGAAATACCCATTGACCAAGCCGCTATTTTCCACAACCACAAGAAAGAAGGCAGATTCATCCGTTGCATCCCTAATTAGGGATTTCCAAAAAAGGTTTCCTTCCGATTTTACTGGCATTGTCCAGCAAAAAATGCAGATTTTTGGCAGAAAGGGCGATCGGGCTATCCACAGCTTGCATCTTTCTTACAAACCCGAAGTCAAACGCTAAAGCTCATACTCAGCTTTATTGACGTTATTGATACCAATTTTCCCAAAAATGCAACTACAGGCCAACTCCAAACTAATCTTTAGTAAATCATTCCCAATTCTTCATCAATTCTTCAATCTAAAATTGTATGATTTGTCGAGCCAGTTTTTAGGAGCATCCTTACCATTCTAGCTTCGTGTTTTTGCTGTCAATGAAAGAAAGGCATTTTATAAAACCCTAATTTTTGTTCGACTATTAATCGAAAAAAAGGCAGACCGTCTATCAAATATCTTTTCCACAACCTTCTCGGTTCGCTTAACAGTCGGTACGCCCATTCAATGCCAACTTCGCTCATCCATTTGGGCGATCTTGCTTTGCAACCAGCTTCAAAATCAATGGTTGCACCTACGGCTAAGAAAATTTTGATATGTGTAAATTTACTCTGGTATTTAATCAACCACTTCTCTTGCTTTGGAGAACCCACTCCTATGGCCAGAACTGTAGCTCCTGATTTATTGATCGCGTCAATTATTTTTTCGCATTCTTCCTCATTCTTTTCAAATCCAAAAGAAGGAGAAAGTGCTTCAACTACTATTTGTCTACCAATTTTTTGATTAATTTTTTCCTGGGCTTTTTTCGCAATACCGACCGCCGCTCCGAGCAAAAATATTTTTATTTGCTCGTTATCCTTGTGATACATATAAAATGCAGGAAACAAGTCCGAACCTGAAATTTTTTCTTGAATTGGAGTACCCAAGAATTTTGAGGCATACATCAATATTTGACTGTCGCATACTCGATAACTAGATTGATTGTAAGCTTCATAGAAGTCGCGGTCATACTGCAACTTAATCAAGTGGTCTACGTTGGGTGTAAATACGACACCACCTTCGCTGTCGAGTTTTTCAAACAATTCTGTTATTGACAGGTTATCTATGGACACATTCAATAAATTAACTGTTTTCATTTCTTATTCCCTTTCACCCTTTATATATGAAACTGCAACTCAAACTCTAACCCACACTGCAACCTCGTATTTTCACTTTTTTGTCGCGGGGGGGTGAATATACTTTACTCAGTATATGCCCGTATACCCTACCTGTCTAGTAATAAATTTTAAAGATTGTGTAAAGAATCACCTAATTTTAGCAAAAAGTGTATCAAGCCATTTTTTTGTTTACAATTCGCAGCACAATTTTCTAAACAAGACTATTTCGTGCGAATAGTTAAAAGATTGTAAATTAATGTTGAGCAATTGAAAAATAGAGCGCAACTCCCGAACTAGGTTTGAGGCAAAAAAGGTAGGTTTTTTAGTTTGTGTATGCAGCGAATGCCAGATATATTTAAGCTGTGAGTGCGATCGGCTCGCCTTCCTCAAAATCATCCTGATTTTTGGTGAACCAACGACTTTCTTCTGGGCGGGGACATGGTTTTCTTGGTTTTAAGACTTTCTGGAGCTTTTAAAAGCAAACTCGATAGTCCTCCAGCAATGACCGCAAAAATCGGGTTAGTCATAGCGTTCAAAACACAGTCAAACACGTACATAGTTAAGGACACTGCCAAGACCGCAGCGGGCGCTACTTTGGGATGAACCCAGGTTCTGGCGGGATACTTGGACAGGCAAAAGACGACAACAGGAAGCAACAATGAAGAAAATAAACTAGCTAAACCGACTACACCGTGGACCCCAAATGCAATAATCCATAAACTGTCGGTCACCGAGATATCTTTACCGTACTCGTTGTACACGCGGTTTCCACCCGAATCTCCCCAACCAAAAAGAAATGCTTGCCGTGCTTTTGCCCCCAATATTTCTTCCATGTCAAATCTAAACTTCAGAGAGGATGCTCGTTCTTCGCCAAATATTTGAGTGATGAAGTCAATCACGTCGTGACTCGAAAATTGACCCGATGCTGCTATGTACAGATAAAATGCTATATATCCAATTATGAATAACAGGGGCAAAGAGGTGCGAAAGAATTTCGCTGAAAATAATACGATTAACGCGAACACAAATAAACTGTAAGCGCCAGTAGAACGGCACAGGAAAAAAGCAATAGTTAATACAATTACTAGAGTCTTGATGTTGCGGCCCTGAAACTTTTTCAGCGCCCCAGTTTGCCAAAGCCAAACTCCGATTAAGGCGGCTGTCATCATCCACACGCCCACCATCAAACCGTGCTGCATAAATACTACTGGTCTCCACCCCCCCATACGCCTTGCTTGACCCCAGTCCTCAAAGGCATTGACGCCGTAAACCATTTGGTGCAGAATTGGGCCTTTAACCCCTTCAATTAAAGTAAAAGGAATGTAGGCCAACCCACCGGCAAACATGCCGATCGCCAGTTGTCGCAGCCCGTCTAAACTACCGAAATACAAGCGTCCTACAAAATAAGGTAGACCCCAAGTAACGATTTGGACGAAAGTCGGAGAAATCGGGCTGCCGCCATTAGTAACTTGTGAAAGAATGGGACACAAACACCAAATTAACATTGGCACGTCTAACCAACCGGGTTTAAAAGTGGTGATGCGCGAAGTATCGTAGACCAGAGTAGCCAGCAAAATCGCGTAGCAAGATGCCGAAACTTTGTCATAAGGCGGCAACAGGGGGATGGGATAAGAAGCTTGTGGCAAAAATAGCCACGCTACAATAAAACTGATAATTACCGCCCGGTGAGGCGGAAACCTCACAAACAGATAAAAAACGATCGGAAGCCAGCCGAACAGAGCAATTGGGATTAATGCAACCATAGTTTTTTTTGCAGTAAAATTGCAGAAAGAGAACTCAATTTGCCCGATCGAAGTTCTCGATTAAACGATCGCCCAACCCCGAGCTTTTAAATCCACCTCAATTTTACGCATTCTTCGTTAATTGTGGCTGACCTTCCAGAGCAGTGTCCAGTGCAGCCTAGAACAGGTCGATCGCATCCTTCCAAGTATAATTGATCACCGTTTCCAAAGCAGTCTCGGACATTACCCGCCATTCGGCATCAGATAACTGACAAATTTGCTCGATCGCCTTTGCCATATCCTTTGCCATATCCTCTGGGTCTTCTGGCTTGACCAGAATTCCGCCCCCGCCAGCCAGCAATTCTGGAGCTGCACCAACGGTCGTAGCGATGACTGGAGTACCTACCGCAAGCCATCGCTTCTAAAATTGGCAAACCGAAGCCTTCGGAGCTGCTGGAAAACAGCCAAGCATCGCATTTGCTGTAAAATTCTTTGAGTTGGTCTTGTCTAGGTTCTTTATTATACTCAGTACCAGGTGGCAGCGGCAAATACGCCACAGGATATTCCCCTCATCCCACCCGTAAGACCGAGGGTAGGAAGGACAAAAGTAATTTTCATAACTATAGAACCCATTTGACATCTATTCCAGACTTATTACCACAACTAGGTTTGGGCCGAATCAGTAGAATCCTAGATTTAGGCTAGAATAGTTGCCCTGTAAGGATTTTACAAAAGATATCAAATGGGTTCTATAATAAAAAAAATGCTTTTTGCAAAACACAGATGCTCCCAAAATGCTTTTTGCAAAACACAGATACTCCTGGGGACAAGTCTGCGGTAGGGCAGTACGGGTTGGGAACTTTAAATCGCTTACTCGCAAAGAAATTATGTCAGATGATGGGAGGAGATATTCGGGAGAGCGAGTTGGAAAAAGTGTCAAATTTTCCTGTATAATTACCAGCGATTATCGCTAAAAAATTAGCTAATTAAAAAGAATTTGCCAAGCAATAATTGCTAGTGCTAAATCGGCGATCGCGTGGCTGAGATAACTAGACCAAAGCGAACGGTAAGTCAGATAACACTGCGACCAAATTATTCCGGCGACGAAGACAGCTAACGAGCCTAAAATCACACCGTGCCAATTGCTGTAGGCTGCGATTACAAAAATGTGGTGGAGGGTGAAAAATAGTGCACTGAGAAAAATTGCTTTTTTTCCAGGTATCAGAATCTGGCATTTGTTGCAGACAAACCACCGCCAAGTAAATTCTTCAATTAGTGAATTGACTAGCACAAAATATGCTTCAATCATCAAGTAAATATTAGGGCTGCTAATACCCAATTGCTGCGCTTTTTCTTTTGCAGTTACAGGATCGATCCAGTGCTGACCGAAAAGGCTGTAGATACCCACAATCACCGCAAACATGAATATTCCCCAAATAGCTCCAGCCAGCAATTCTCGGCGGTTGGGGAGGGATAAATGCAGTTTTTCCCGATCGACTAAAACAGACCAGGCGATCGGGAAAACCAGCAACCAAACTTGACACAAAACTGACAGTGTTTGTCCCCAGCTTCCGCCAATATACAATGCTGTTACTGCACCAATACTGGCGGCAGGAACAAGCAATGTGAGAGCTAAGAGTGCTGTTTTGCGATCGCCATTATCCAGCATTTTTTACGCGACATTTGAAAAATTGTATTGAGATCGAAGGTAAAAGCTTGGCTGCTGCAGACAGGGGAGTTTTGTGCCGCTTATCAAAGTGGCGTGCCTTTTCAGTTGCAACAAAATGTTCATGTAAGAACAATTCGATCGCCTCTTTGCATTTGCGGCTCAAAATACCATAATATAATCTAATCCCTAATAGCTGTGTATTTTGGCCCAATGACGATCGCCATTGACTTTGGAACTAGCAACACCGTCGTCGCTCGCTGGAATCAGGCCATCCAGCAGCCAGAAACTTTGAAATTACCGGGATTGTCGGCAATTTCGGCTCAAAACCCGCCCCTAATTCCCAGTTTGCTCTACGTTGAGGACGCTGCTCAAAATAAAATAATACTCGGTCAACAAGTCCGCGACAGAGGTCTCGATTTGAGTGGAGATTCTCGGTCTTTTCGCAATTTCAAGCGAGGAATTGGCACTTCGGTTCAGGGTTTTGTGCCGGAACTAGACGGGCAAATTGTGGATTTTGAACGAGTAGGTGAGTGGTATTTGAGCAAAATTGTTAGCTCAATTCGCGAACTGCCCTTGCCGGTAGATTCTTTAATTTTTACAGTGCCTGTAGATAGTTTTGAAGCTTACCGCCATTGGTTGGGTAAAGTGTCTGAATCTCTGCAAGTAGAACAGGTGCGGATGTTGGACGAACCGACGGCGGCTGCTTTGGGCTACGGTTTGGCCGATCGCGAAATTCTCTTAGTCATTGATTTCGGCGGCGGAACTCTCGACCTTTCTTTAGTGCGCCTCGACATTTCGGCTGGCAAAAAGCCCCTGGGTTTTCTGCTCAAATGGGGCGAAAAATTATTAGCTGAATCTTCGGCACAAAAGGCAAAAGTTGCTCGGGTTTTGGCTAAAGCCGGACAAAATTTGGGCGGTTCTGATATTGATAATTGGCTGGTTGACTATTTTGTCAAAACAAAAGGACTGGCCAAATCTCCGATTACAACGAGATTGGCAGAACGGTTAAAGATTCAGTTATCCTTGGTAAATCAGGCGGTTGAAGTTTATTTTGATGATGAAAATTTTGAGAGTTACGAATTAGAATTAGACCGATCGCGCTTTGAATCTATCCTCGCCGAACATCAGTTTTTTGACAACCTCGACGAGTGCATGAATCAAGTATTGCAGCAAGCGCGCCGCCAAGGTTTAGAAATTGACGACATCGATGCAGTTTTGCTCGTTGGCGGTACGGTTCAAATTCCCGCCGTAAAGCGTTGGGTTGAGCAATATTTCGAGCCGGCAAAGATTCGGTGCGACAAACCCTTTGAGGCGATCGCCCAAGGTGCTCTGCAACTGAGTCAAGGCATAGAAATCAAAGATTTTCTCTATCACAGTTACGGAATTCGCTACTGGAACCGCCGCGAAAATTGCCACAGTTGGCACAGTTTAATCAAATCCGGCCAGTCTTATCCGATGAGCGAACCGGTAGAATTAGTCTTGGGAGCTTCTCTAGAAAATCAGCCGAGTATAGAATTAATTATCGGTGAATTGGGAGCGGAAACTGGCGGCACGGAGATTTATTTTGATGGCGATCGGCTAATTACTCGCCAAATCGCGGGCCAAACCTCGGTACAGCCCCTAAATGACAAAGACGGAGCTCGCAGTATCGCGCAATTGACACCGCCTGGGTATCCGGGGGGCGATCGCATCAAAATCTTCTTTCGCGTTGACGAACAGCGCTTTTTACGCATTACCGTGGAAGATTTGCTGACAAATCAAACTTTGTTGGAGGATAAACCTGTGGTGCAGCTAAGTTAAGCATTCCTGAACGCATAGGAGCTCAGAAACCGGGTTTTTTACGAAAATCCTTCGTTGCAGCCCGCAGATTAAGTGAAAAACCCGGTTTCTTTGATGGAGTGTGTCCAGGACTAAAATTATTAAAAGCAGATGAATTATAAACTAGAATTTCCACTCTCTCCCGAACTAGAAAAGTATCGCGACCGAATCGAAGCTACTATTAAACCTTACATTGAAATTAAAATCCAGAATGACGATAGGCTTAATTTGTGGCAGAGTAAATTCGGGGGATTGCCCTATTTACCTAAAGGCTTTGAGTATCCAAAAACTCCTGACGGTAAATATTTATTCTTGCTAGCACAAATAAACTTTTCTGAAGTACCGCCTTTAGATAGTTTTCCCGATCGGGGAATTTTGCAGTTTTATATAGCCGACGATGGCGCATATGGTTTAAATTTGGGCAATCCCGCCAAT
Source organism: Microcoleus sp. CZ3-B2 (assembly GCF_036705055.1). Taxonomy (NCBI): domain Bacteria; kingdom Bacillati; phylum Cyanobacteriota; class Cyanophyceae; order Oscillatoriales; family Microcoleaceae; genus Microcoleus; species Microcoleus sp. CZ3-B2. The sequence continues at coordinate 17,077 of NZ_JAUBTN010000018.1, forward strand.
GTAGATAATCCCGCACTCGAAGGCAGATTCAAAATAATCTATTTTCCTCAGCCAGACTTCACAGTTGAAAACATGATTACCAATTATGATTTTTTGCCTAAACCGGAAGCTTTTCCTATTGATGGCTGTTGCGGCTTGCAATTTACTAAAAAATATGCGCCGATTAGTACCAGTGACTACAAATTTACCGAACTGTTAGGAGAAGAAATTGATGATTTATTTCTAAATGATGAAATTAGGGATGAGTACCTAGAAATATCGTCTCCTTTTGGTCATAAAATAGGTGGTTATCCTGATTTTACACAAGGCGACATAAGAAGATATGGTAGTAACTTCGATGGGGAAAAAAAGCCAGATATTCTTCTATTCCAAATGGATACTGATGAAAATGATACAGTAGATATCATGTGGGGAGACAGTGGTATAGGTAACTTTTTTATTGATGAATCAGCACTCAGACAATTAGATTTTAGTAAAGTTTTATACAATTGGGATTGTAGTTGAAAGCCGCAGTTAAGTAAGCAAGCTAAAAAAAACCAAAACTGATGAACTCCGATCGAAGAAACCGGGTTTTTGACCGAATCTGCGGGCTGTAACGCAGTATTTCGCAAAAAAACCCGGTTTCTGACTACCGGTGCATAAGTTCTAATCATGTTCGACTATGCCCCATGCCCCATGCCCGATGCCCGATGCCCGATGCCCGATGCCCGATGCCCGATGCCCCATGCCCCATGCCCTAAACCTAAGATTTGTGCACCACCACCGGTGTCCCCACCGAGGCCCAATTGAACAACCATTTAGCGTGATTTACAGCTACATTCGTGCAGCCGTGAGTGACGGGATTCCCAAACAAATTGTGCCAGTAAGCGCCGTGAATTGCCATTCCTCCGTCGTAATACATGGTATAGGGAACGTCGGGCACATCGTAGTCCGGCCCAGTCATTCTGGCAACGCGGTATTTGGTTTGAACGGCAAAGGTTCCCGTGCGGGTGGGAGTCGATGATTTGCCGCTGGAAATAGTCACCGCATAAACAGGTTTGTTTCCTTCCCAAGCTGTTAATCTTTGTCTTGATAAATCAATTTCAATCCAGCGCTGACTGGACTGCTGCAACTGCATAATTCTATTGGCAATTTTGTTGTGCTGCGAGCCGGCAATTGCAGGATTTTGCCCGCCACAAAATGCAGTAACTGTGAGGGCGCAGCCGGCACAGAAAATGCCGGCGCGGCGAAAGTAAGTTGAGTTGATAATGCTGTTCATTCCTCACACCCAAAACGATTTTAGACTTGAAATTTTAGATTTTAGATTAGCTTGTACTACTTTAGATTGTAGATTATAGATTTTAGATTGGGAAAGAGGGCTTAACAAGTTGTTAACTTTTTGGTAAGAGTTCGGGCAATTTGGCCGATCGCCCGCCAATCTCCATTTTCCACTAAGTGTTTGGGAAATAAGTCTCCCGCCAAACCAACGGCGATCGCCCCAGCGTCAATAAATACCTTCGCATTTTCCACTGTCACCCCGCCAGTCGGAATTAAAGGAATGTGTCCCAGAGGGCCTTGCAGGCTTTTCAGGTAAGCTGCACCTCCCAAACCGGATATCGGAAACACTTTAACGCAGGTAGCGCCTGCTTGCCACGCTGTCACAATTTCCGTGGGAGAAAAAGCACCGGGGACGATCGGCACTCCGGCATCAACTGCTGTTTTAATCATAGCTACATCTGTGTGCGGAGTAAACAAAAATTGAGCGCCGCAATCTATGGCTTGCTGCAACTGTTCTAAGTTTAATAAAGTGCCAGTACCAATACTAAAAGTAGGAAATTCCGAGCGGAGTTCGGCAATTAATTCAGCAGCTTTGTGAGTGTTCCAAGTAATTTCAATAAACAAAAATCCGCCTGCCGCTACCGCCGATGCCATCTGCCAAGCGAGTTCCTTTTCGGAGGAACGGATGACTGCAATCGCCCGGTGTTTTTTGAGTAGTGTCAACCAAGATTGATGATTCATGCGATTTTAGATTTTAGATTGAGGACGCACCCTAATTTGTAACTTAGATAGTTCTGACTCGCATAGGATTTTAAGACTGATTACTAACTTCGAGATATACCAAATTACAAGAAGCGCCACGTTAAGTTTTTAACCGACAATCTAAGTAACAAAATCGCTTGCCAATTACCAATAGACCTCTTGCAGAAGTCACTGGCTCGATAGAGAAACCGCAGATATCAAACAGATAAACACTGATTGACGCAGATGATTTCAGGGTATTTTCCGATTTTTGCAAGAGGTCTAATGACCCAGCGTACCTCGGCTAGAAGTTTACCAAAGATGAATAGGTGCGATCGCTACAGCCAACTGCTGGCTTGAATCCCACATTTCGCACCCTCAACTGTCACAATCGGTTTTTACTTAGTTTTATGGATAAATTAAGCTATAAATTATAATTTTATACCGTAGATTGACGGATGTAAATTTTAGGAAAGGCATAATTTATTACTTTAAAATTAGATTTTTCTGAGTAATTATACTGTGTGACACCGTAGGGTGCGGAATGTGGCTTGAATCGATCTAAGTTTAACACCATCTCCACGTTGCTGCTCTCTACAAAAAAATGTAAACTAATATAGTCGTGTCTGCTGTGGGTGCAGCCTCCTGCGGCAAATTTTCTGGGAGACCTCATGAAGAATTCTGATGCAGCTACTCCTCTCAAGTCCCACGGAGTTAGTCGATTATTAATGCAGTTCGCTTGGGCTAACGTCTCGTTAAACATCGTTTCCCTGCTTTTAACTTCGGTGAAAGCAATTGCACCAACGATTGAGGCGCCGCTTCAAGGTTTGCAGCAGATTTTGTGGATTGTTACAATTCTTGTCGCCTCGATTTTGTTCGTGCTTTTTCTAGTCTGGCTATATCGCTTGCACGTCGATCTCAAGGTTCTTTTCAATGATTATCCTATCACCCCAGGAGGAGCGATGGCAAGATTTCTCATACCGATATACAGTATATGGGGAATTTGGAATGCACTCTCAACATTTGCCAACAGATTTAATCAGGAAGGGGGAGAATTAGCAAAGTTTGCCGAGTATATAAATCCCCTGATCGGAGGGTTCTATGCTTTAACTATTGCCTCAAATATGTTGAACCGTGAATTTTCAAGAATGCAGAGGCAGAGTCCAGAAATAGAGCCTTTATGGTTGTTCTTGCTTAATGATGTAGTAGGCCTGGGTTTGTCGGTCATGTTATTGCTAATGGTAAAAAGTATGAGCAGTGCCGTTGTTGCCAAAGCTCGTCAGCCAAAATCAGGCAGGACAATCAAGGTTTAGTAGATAGGGGTAGGGTGCGTCCCTCTGGGATAACTGCAAATAGCGAGAATTGTCGCAGCGACGCACCCTACTATAAAAAATCGGGGCGATTCCAGACAATTCCAGAATCACCCCAATTATTGATTTCAAACTTTAGATTCAATCTAAAATCTAAAATCTAAAATCCAAAATCCAAAATCAATTAGGCAATTGTTGCCATCTTGACATCGCTGTTAGCTAGCAAATTTTGCAATTCATCAGCATCCACAGTTTCCTTTTCTATTAGCATATCTGCCAAGGAGTTGAGGACGTGGCGGTTGCCAACCAGCACGTCTTTAGCGCGCAGGTAAGCTTGCTCTACCAACAAACGCACTTCATCGTCGATGGTGGCTGCGGTTTCTTCAGAAAAATCCCGTTCAGCCATGATATCGCGACCCATGAACATATTCCCTTGTTGGCGACCCAGAGCTACAGGGCCTAACCGATCGCTCATTCCGAAGCGAGTTACCATTTGTCGTGCTACTCTTGCCACTTGCTGCAAGTCATTAGAAGCGCCAGTCGTGACTTCTTCCTCGCCGAAGACAATCTCTTCAGCAATGCGGCCACCCAAAGCTACCGCCATTTGATTTTGCAAGTAAGAGCGAGAATACAAGCCTGAATCCATCCGATCTTCGCTCGGTGTGAACCAAGTCAAACCGCCAGCGCGGCCGCGGGGGATAATGCTAATTTTCTGCACGGGATCGTAGTCGGGCATCAAAGCACCGACCAAAGCGTGACCGGCTTCGTGGTAAGCTACCAAAGTTTTGCGCTTTTCGCTCATCACGCGGTCTTTCTTTTCTGGGCCGGCGAGCACGCGATCGATCGCATCATTGACTTCATCCATCGAAACTTCGGTCAAGTTGCGGCGGGCGGCCAAAATAGCTGCTTCGTTGAGCAGGTTAGCCAAATCCGCACCTGTGAAACCAGGAGTCCGGCGGGCGATTTTTTCCAAGTCCACGTCTTTCGACAAGGTTTTGCCGCGGGCGTGAACGTTGAGAATTTCCAGGCGGCCGGAGAAATCGGGGCGATCGACCACAACTTGGCGATCGAAACGGCCCGGACGCAGCAGCGCAGCATCCAGCACGTCGGGGCGGTTCGTGGCAGCAATCAAAATGATGCCTGTATTGCCCTCAAAACCGTCCATTTCGGTCAGCAACTGGTTCAGGGTTTGTTCCCGTTCGTCGTTACCGCCGCCCAAACCAGCTCCCCGCTGGCGGCCTACCGCGTCAATTTCATCGATAAATACGATGCAAGGAGCGTTGGTTTTAGCTTGTTCAAACAAGTCGCGGACGCGGGAAGCACCCACACCTACGAACATTTCCACAAATTCTGAACCGGAAATCGAGAAGAAGGGAACGCCTGCTTCGCCAGCAACTGCTTTGGCGAGAAGGGTTTTGCCTGTTCCGGGAGGGCCTACCAGCAGCACGCCTTTGGGGATTTTTGCTCCGACTGCGGTGAAGCGATCGGCATTTTTCAGGAAGTCCACGACTTCTGCGAGTTCTAGCTTGGCTTGTTCGATGCCGGCCACGTCGCCGAATGTCACCTGAGTTTGAGGTTCCATTTGAACTCTAGCTTTCGATTTGCCGAAGTTCATGGCTTGGTTGCCGGGCCCGTTTTGGGCGCGCCGCACCAAGAAAAACAGTCCCACTAACAGCAGGATCGGGAAGAACAGGCTGCTGAGGGCTTTTACCCAGAAACCTTCGTCGCTTTGGGGCAGAACTGAAATGTCTACGTTGTTTTTGGTCAGGATGTTGATCAGTTCGGGGTCGTTCGGCAGGTTGACGAGTACCTTGTTGCCGTCTTGAGCCGTTACGAGGGCTTTGCTGCGATCGGAACTGATATTTATTTTGTCTACTCTCTTGCCTTCGACTTCCTGAATGAATTGGCTGTACTTCCAAACTTCCCGGCTTGGGGGCTGTTTGTCAAAAAATGCCGTGGCTAGGGCAATGACTACAATAGCCAGCAGTGCGTACAGTCCAGCGTTTCTCCACCGTTTATTCACCGAGGTCGATCCTCCTAATTATTTAGTCCCTACAGTTTGGGATTTTTTATTTATGTTCATCAATCTTAACGTAATTGTAACTTGTTTGCGGCCTGCAAGAATCCCCGTTAGGGCGATCTTGCTTGCATGGTGGTGGAAACCGAACGTGGCTTCACTGCGTCAGGTGATGAAATGCTTTCCTCGCCAAAGGTAAATTTTTGCCTACACGATCGAGTGATTTTTGTCAATGTGCCGATTGAGTGGGTAACGAGTTTAGGCCAAGAGGGAGATGGACGATCGTCGTCTCAATCAAGCGCGCATCGCGATCGATGCTTGAGTTAGAGGTAATATGGGTGCAATCTCTTGCTGTTTTTGAGGCAGAACAAATGTATAGCGGTAGTGAAGCCCCGGCAACTACCCGACTCAGCGCGGCAACAGTTCAGATTTTCTGAGTGCGGATGCGGTTGGCTGATGTACTCTACCAAGCTTACTTGAGGCGATCGCCATCTTCGGCACAGAAAAAACGCCGCATAGGAAAATTGAAATAACTGGCTTTTTAACTGATATGCACAACCTCGCAGATAATATTATAGCGGCAACTAATTTATATAATTGTGGCGACCACTTTCAGGCAGAGTTAATTTGTACCAAAATTCTTGACAGTCAGCCAGACAATTCAGATGCTTTATGTTTGTTGGGGAAAATTAAATATCAACTTTCAAAAAATCAGCTTGCTTCCACAACAGATGCAGGTCTGCGCTATCATTTGTGGTACTACAACAACCAAATTTGGAATACCACCACATGGGCAGGAGTCAAAGCACTAAAATCTCCCTGCGATATGTGGAGTTACCAAGAAATTATCTGGGATTTAAAACCTAGTTTAATCCTAGAATTTGGCAGTTTCTATGGTGGAGGTACTTTATTCTTTGCCTCGCTCCTTGAAAAAATTAATAACAAATCTCAAGTGTTTTCGGTAGATATTGACCATACATCTCTCACTCCCCAAGTAAGAAATCATCCCCGCATCGAGTTAATGCTGTCATCCTCAACCGCCCCTCAAGTTTCTCAAAGAATAGTCGAATTACGCAGAGAATTTCCGGGGCAGATATTTGCTATCCTGGATAGCAACCATGAAAAGCAGCACGTTTTGGGCGAGATGCAACTGCTGCGACCGCTACTGCAAACAGGCGATTACGTCGTAGTTGAAGATAGTAATATCAACGGACACCCCGTTTTGCCCGGATGGGGAGAAGGGCCATACGAAGCAATGGAAGAATATTTTGCCATTTACCCTGATGATTATCAAAGAGATGATTTGCGCGAACAGAAATTTGGCTTTACTTTTGCAACTGCTGGATTCTTGATTCGACGCTAAATATTTAAAATTGTACTGCAAGTCAAAGATTGCCATGAAATTTCCACTGCACCAACCAACCCTCCAGTTATTGACAGGACTCTCAGGAGTCGAACTGGGAGCAGCCTCGCACAATCCCTACGGAGTGAATGCAATTAATGTTGCTCCAAAATTTGACGAGGATTTGTTTCAAGACAACCAAGTTAACATGGGAGAGCAACCGACAAAAATCGATATGTACGGCGAAGCAGACAATATTCCCGTCAAAGACAACAGCCAGGATTTTGTTTTGTCCAGCCACGTGTTTGAACACATTCCCGATCCCATATCTGCTTTATTAGAATGGCAAAGAGTTCTCAAGCCAGGGGGATATGTGGTGATGATTGTCCCGCAGCCGGATGCTCTCGCCGGAGACAATCGCCCCCTATCTACCTACGCGCAATTAATTAAAGCACACCGAGAAAAATGGACGATTGAGACTGCTCCAGCGGAGAATTTATATGGTGGTAAAGGCGGACACTACTGGAAATTTACCTCAACAACTCTAAGAAAATTCTTTGAGAATCTCAAAACAGCTAATGACGGCATTCCGGCTGTGAATTGGCAACTGCTAGGTACCGAAGATCCCGACAGCAAGGTAGGAAACGGGTTTTGGCTGGCTTACCGAGTGGGAGCATTTCATTGAAAAAATTTACTGTGCGAGATATTAAGCTCGCACGCTCTAAAATCAAAACTGAGATGCTCCCCTCGTACCTTAGCTAATTGGCTGCTAACAGCAGCATTTTTCAACACTAGCCAGCTCAAAATCAATTATTTAACACAGAGGTTTCCCCGCAATGAATTCTACAAATCAGTTGAGCTATCAGCCGCTTATCAGTATTCTGATGCCAGTTTACAATACACCCGAGCAGTTTTTGAGAGAAGCTATTCAATCTGTTTTAAATCAAACTTACACTCACTGGGAATTGTGCATTGCTGATGATGCTTCTACCCAGCCTCACGTCAAGCGAATTTTAGAAGAATATGCGGCAAAAGATGCAAGAATTAAGGGAATTATTAGAAGTCAAAACGGTCACATATCTCGTGCGTCAAATTCGGCACTACAATTAGCAACTGGTGAATTTATATCGCTGCTAGATCACGACGATTTGCTTACTGCAGATGCTTTGCAGGAAGTGGTAATCCTGCTGAACCAGCATCCCGATGCAGACATGATTTATTCCGATGAAGATAAGGTAGACGAGCGCAACAATTTTTGTCTTCCCTGTTACAAGCCAGATTGGTGTCCCGATTCATTTTTGTCTCGGATGTATACTTGCCATCTGGGTACTTATCGGCGATCGCTAATTAACGAAATCGGTGGATTTAGAGCAGATTATGATGGCAGTCAAGATTACGATCTGGTTTTGAGGCTTACAGAAAAAACTAACAAAATATTCCACATACCTAAAATCCTTTACCACTGGAGATTTCACCCCGAATCTGCCTCTGCTTCTAGGGATGCTAAACCTTATGCCTACGAAGCAGCAGCGAGAGCCATCACAGATACAATTCACAGAAGAGGGGAAGCCGGACAAGTTATAGCACATCAAAATTACCCCGGTCACTATACTGTTCGGTACGCGATCGAGAGTTACAAACTGGTTAGTATTATCATTCCTACCAGGGATTTTGGGAGTATTTTAAATAAATGTTTACAATCAATTTTTTCCCTAACTTCGTATCCTAATTACGAAGTGGTGGTAATAGACAATGGCAGTGGAGAAGTTGAAACAAATAATATTATCAACAAGTGGCTAACTTTACAACCAAATAAGTTTCAATGCTACCGATTAGACATTCCATTCAATTATTCTCGCCTGAATAATTTTGGCGCACAAAAAGCACAAGGAGATTACTTACTCTTTTTAAATAACGATACCGAAATCAGGGAGAAAGACTGGCTCAATGGTATGGTCGAGCAAGCTCAAAGACAGTCAATTGGCGCTGTGGGAGGGCTGTTGCTATATCCTGATAATTCTATCCAAAATACAGGATTTATCTTAGGTGTGAACGGGATTGCCAGTCATGCCTACAAGGGAGTTAAGAAGGTATTAGAGTATGAGGACATAGTACACATAGGATTTACTAATAATGTCTCCGCTGTTACGGGATCGTGCTTGATGTGTCGCCGGGAAGTATTTACCAGCAGCGGCGGTTTTGATGACAATTTACCCATTGTATTCAGCGATATTGACTTATGTTTAAAAATGATGGATCAGGGGTATCGAAATATATATATAAGTCACACCAAAGTCTGGCATCAAGAATTAAAAAGTTGGGCGTTTGAACTGAGTGATGAAGAACAGTTAAAGATTGAAGCAGCAGCGTCTAAATTAATGGTATCAAGATGGAAAAATTTAATAGATCGCGATCCTTGCTTCAGCCAGTATTTAGTGAAAAAGCTGCACGAACAGTTAAACCCGATCGAAAGAATGCAGCCTTTAGTTAGCATTTGTATTCCTACTTATAACGGCGAGAAATATCTGAGCGAGGCACTTTTTAGCGCTATGGCTCAGACTTATCCCCATCTAGAAATTATTATTTCAGATGACGGTTCGACCGATCGCACAATGACCATTGCTAAGTCACTCACTGACAAGTTTCCCGGCGAGTTCAAATTTTCTGTGCACGAGAAATTTGGATTAGTTAAAAATTGGAATCACTGTATTTCTCAGGCAAAAGGGAAATATATTAAGCTGTTATGTCAAGATGATTTGCTAGAACCGGATTGTATTGCCGAACTGGTAAATTTAGCAGAACAAGACGAGCAAATAGGTTTGGTGTTTTCGCGGCGGGGAGTTTTGCTAGCAGGAGACGCTAACTCCGATGCGGCTTGTCAAGCAATCGGTAGAGGTGCTTTAGAAATATCTCAAAACTGGTCAAACTTGCAGCGAGTACAAGATGGCAAAACACTGCTGGCAGATCCTAATCTGTTGAACAATCCGATTAATAAAATTGGAGAACCGAGTACAGTTTTGATTAGAAGGGATGTTTTCGATCGCGTCGGATTTTTTGATGTAGAATTGCAGCAATTAGTTGATGTTGAAATGTGGTTCAGAATTATGAGCCACTACAAAATTGGTTTTGTCAACAAAAGTTTATCCAACTGGCGCGTTCACCTCAATCAACTGACAAGAGAAAACTTGCTGAAGGGAGAAATAGTGCAAGATGTCCAAAGATTGCACCAGAAAATTTTACACAGTTCGTATTTTAATTTATTGAACTCTGAAGTTAAAAATCGGATGAGTGATGCTAATCAAGCGGCAGACTGGATGCAACTGTTAGCTGGAGGAAAAAAACAGCAGGTAAATGTTACTGCTGTTCCTGTTGTTCCGGCTGCGGCTTTAGAAGTGGCGCAAATTTCTCCTGTTGCTTCTAATATTCACCGACCTTTTTGGTCTGTAATGATTCCTACTTACAACCGGGTAAAATATTTGGAGCAAGCGTTAAAAAGTGTGCTGCAACAGGCTCCTAATGCTGAGGAAATGCAAATAGAAGTTGTTAACGATTGCTCGAACCAATCTATCCAAGATGAAATGGAGGCTATTGTTAATGCTGTAGGCGGTGGACGAGTTAATTTTTACCGACATCCAGAGCAAGATATCGGTCAAACTGCTATCTTTAATCTCTGCATTCAGCGATCGCGCGGTGAGTGGGTGCACATTTTGCACGACGACGATGTTGTATTGCCGGGATTTTACAGCCGCTTGCGAGAAGGTATAGAAAAAGAACCGAGTGTGGGTGCAGCTTTTTGCCGCCACATTTATACAGACGAAGCGGGAAATCAGCGTTGGGTATCTTGGTTAGAAAGAGAAACTCCTGGGGTACTGACTGATTGGTTGGAACAGATTATTGTGATGTGTCGCTTGCAAGCTTCTCCCATCGCAGTTAAACGTAGTGTTTACGAAAGTTTGGGAGGTTTTTGCCCTCAAGCTGGTGCTGCTTCTGATTGGGAGATGTGGAAGCGAGTTGCAGTGCATTATCCGATTTGGTACGAACCGGAACCGCTGGCTTGGTATCGCCAGCATACTTCGTCAGACAATACTCGCTTGCTGAAGTCGGGCGGGCTAATTGCTGATGTGCGAAGATCGATCGACATTTCTCAATCATATTTGCCAAGGGCGATCGCCGATAAGTTATCGAATCAAGCCCGAGAACATTATGCTTTCTATGCTTTGGAGACAGCTAAAAAACTCCTAACAGACGGAGAATCTGAGGCGGCGATCGCTCAAATTCGAGAAGGACTCAAATGCAGTCAATCGGCCCAATTAAAAGAGGCATTAGTTTCACTATTATTACTTGGTGAATCTCATCAACCTTCCACCGGATTTTCCAGCTCTACCGCTCGGCAATCGCAAGAGTCAAGCAACACATCTGCTGCGGTAAACACTCGAACTACCCGCAAACAAATTGCTGATATTTGGCTGAATTTATCAGCCGAACAAGTGGCAAGTGCCTTTGCGGGGGATACAGGAAAACAGCACCAAGCCCTGCTTGCCAGCGAGATTAGAGATGAACCGCTAACCGATGCAGAAGAGACTTTTGCGAGGGAATTAGCCGCCAATGTGGCGAAAGGATTTAACGACCCGAAAGCTATCAATTACCTGCTAGCAGCGATGCTGTACCGTCGCGCCGACCAATTGCCGATCGACTACGATCGCGCGACAATTCCTAACTGGTTCGCCAACGAATATCTCAAATTCATGTTCACCTGTCCTAACCTTTTTCAAACAAAAGGAGAAGCAGAGAGTTACTATCAATTTATTCGAGGATGGATTGATTACGTACATAGGAATTTGTTCAAGAATTCCGAGTCGCCTCTGTGGCAGAATATTGCTTTGTTGTTCGCGCAAATTGCTAACTTTATTCCGCTGTACTTTACGACGGAAAACCTGCGCGATATTTATACCAAACGGGCAGAGATTATCGAGTTTGCGCTGAAAAATCGCGGTTGTTCTATTGATTGTATCTTCCCGGCGCGATCGCCCGCGCGGACAAAAATCCGCCTCGGCATCATCAGCGACCATTTCGCGCCGCAAACCGAAACCTTCGCCACCATCCCGGTTTTCGAGCATTTAAACCGCAACCAGTTCGAGATTTACCTGTACGCCCTCAACACCAGCGGCCACCAATTAGAACAATACTGTCAAAGTCGCGCCGACAAGCTGGTTGCACTCCCGAAAGACTTTGCATCGCAAGTCCAAACCATCCGCGCCGACGACTTAGATATCCTGTTTTTTGGTACGAATTTAACAGCTATCAACAAACCCGTTGGTTCCCTAGCAATGCACCGTTTAGCTAGGGTACAAACAACCTCTTTCTGTTCCCCAACAACCACCGGCATCCGGCACATGGATTACTACATCGCAGGCAAATTCACCGCGCCGGATGCTAGTTATCAAGCACAATATCGCGAACAGTTGGCTGTACTCGAAGGCAGCGGTTTTTGTTTCAAATACGCCACAGAATCGGAAGTTGCTACAGTCAAACCTACGCGCCAAAGTCTGGGAATTTCCGACAACACAACTGTTTTTGTCTCCGGCGCTAACTTCTACAAGATTCTGCCGGAATTGAGAGAAACTTGGGTAAAAATTCTAGCTGCTGTACCGAATTCAATCTTGATTTTATATCCCTTCGGGCCTGCTTGGACTCGGACTTATCCAGTGACACCTTTTGTTAACAATATGAACGCTATCTGCGCTAAATACGGCGTGAATAACAACCGCTTGCGGTTCGTGAAACAACTGCCAAGCCGCGCGGATGTCAAAGAGTTTTTGCAGCTAGCAGATGTTTATCTCGATTCTTTTCCCTACGCTGGGGCTACATCGTTAATCGATCCTTTGCAAGTAGGATTGCCGGCGGTGGTTGTGGAGGGAAATGCTTTGCGCTTCCGCCAAGGTGCGGCGATGTTGCGGGAATTGCAAATGCCCGATTTAATTGCGCGTGACGAAGCATCTTACATTCAGCTAGCTGTTAATCTCGGCACTAACCCGCAGTTGCGGCTGCAAAAAAGGCAGGAAATTAAGGAAAGAATGCAGGCTAATCCCGCTTGTTTCGATAGTGTGGCATATTCAGGGGCGATCGCGAAATTATTCCAAGAACTCTTTAGCAACTGGCAAAGCAGCCACCTAGAAGCAGCCCGCAGCTTGCAGGATAGCATTCCCAAACCAGCCGACTTGGGTGAAAAACTCTCGAATGCCGTCCAGCTTTACCAGAGAAACTCATCAAACATTTCACTAATATCCGAACTGCGTCAAATTCGCAAACAAATCGCTGATTATTGGCTGAACCTTCCCGCCGAAAATCTCGAAACAGCTTACCAAAGCGCCCCCGGTAATAGCTATCAAATCCTTCTCAAAAGCGGCTTTCAACGTCAACCAATGATAGAAAGCGAACAAATATTTTTGCAGCAACTAACTCAGCTTAGCAAAGGATTAGTCCATCCTAAAGCTGTCAATGCCTTGCTGGCGGGAATGCTATATTTTCCACCAGAAACTATGCGGATTCCCGACGCTCGTAACCGTTTACCGCACTGGTTAATTGGAGATTACGAACAAGTTTTTGAGACAGAAGCTGCCGTCAAGTCCGAGTCAAGTTCTGACTTGTTATTGCAATACATTCAATCTCCGCAATTTGCCAATCAACTGTTAGGATGCGTCAATCTTTATCGCATAGATCCTTCTGACGTATCGGTAGTTTTAGAACTACGCCAAATCCGCAAACAACTGGCTGATTTTTGGCTGATTGTTCCTTCAGAACAACTGGAAACAGTTTACCGAGGCGAAGTTCGTAAGGGATATCAAGCAATACTTAGCTGCGGGTTGCAATCCGAGTCAATGACGGAAGCAGAACAGAAGTTTTTGCAGCAATTAACTGAAATTAGTAAAGGGTTAGTGAATCCTCAAGCTATCAATGCTTTGCTTGGTGCGATGCTGTATTTTGTGCCGGGAAAAATGCGGGTTCCCGACCCTCGCACCCGCTTGCCCAAGTGGCTGATTGAGGATTACGAAAATGTGTTTGAAAGCGCATTGTTGGCATCGGAACAAACAATTGTGAAACAAGATTATTTGCCGCAGTTGCTCAATCAATTAACTGCTGCGGTCAATCTTTATGAAATTGACCCGACGGCGGAATTGGTAATAGCAGATTTGCGGTCAATTCGCAGGCAAATTGCTGATTTGTGGCTGAGGGTTTCTGGCGAACAATTAGAACTTTTGTACCGGAGCGATTTCGGGAAGGGTTACAAGGCTCTGCTGGGCTGCGGGTTTGTGAATGATCCTTTGAATGAGAGCGATCGCGCATTTTTCAATTCGTTGGTTGCTGAGTTGAGTAAAGGTTTTGGAGCGCCTGAAGCTGTGAATAATTTGTTGGCGGCGATGCTGTTTTGTCGCCCTGGGCAGTTGCAAGTTCAGGATGCGAATAGTTGTTTGCCTTCTTGGTTGTTGGAGGATTACGAGCAGTTGGTTGGGGGTGCGATCGAGCTTGCTGTTGGGTGAGAAAGGTGCAGTTTTTGAGATTTGGGATTATTTGTTAGTCTCAAATCTCAGGATTGAAACGAACCGCGAAGACGCAAAGTACGCTAAGGAAGAAAATGGAAGGAAAGATCGAGAGTTGAGAAATCATTGTTCCTACTCGTAGTAGTTCAATTCAATACGAGTTGTGGATGTTGAGTCTCAAATAAGGGGCGTGTTACTTGGCGCAGTAGCACTGTTTCTAAACTGCCATCTACTACATTTTCTGCTTCTATTTCTAACTCGCCCCACAATAACCGATCGCCCTGAGTTGGCATTTTACCTAAATTGTGAATCACGAATCCGGCGATTGTTTGGTACGCTTGGTTCGCGGGCAGGTTTAAGCCGAGTTTTTCGTTAACTGCTGTCACTTCCCAGATGCCGGAAATCAGTGCTGAATGAGCATCTTTTTGAATGATAGTGGCTTCGGAAGTTGGCAGCAGGGGCTCCGACTTTTGGCTGGTAATCCAACCTGTCAGCAGCCACACAGTACCGTTGAGAATTGCTAGCAGCGGCCACAGTATTTTTGAGCAGATTTCTATGGCTGGCATCAGCAGCAAAGCGGTGCGTTCCGGGGCGTGGGTTGCTAATACTTTGGGGATTAGTTCTCCTAATACTATTTCGACGTAAGTTACTAATATAAATGCTGCGGGAATTGCGATCGAATGAGCGCTCACCCAGGCGGCTAAATGACCGATCGGCAATTTGTCGATCCACGGCTCAATCCAGTGTACAGTCGCACCCTCACCCAACCAACCCAACAGCAAGCTCCCTGCCGTTGTGCCTGTTTGAGTCACCGACAGGTAATGCGGTATGTTGTTCTGCGCTTGGTGGACGAGTTCGGCAGTTTTGGCGTTTGGGCGATCGCGCAACTGGGCGAGTTGGCGGATTTGATGGCGATCGGCTGATACTAATGCTAGTTCTGACGCCACGAAAAACGCGATTAAAAGTGTTAATCCCAGCAACATTGCTAACCTCAGCAATGTTTGGGCGACTTCTATTTCCAGGGAAGTAAAGTTGTTCAAAATAGATAAATAATACGATAGATGTTTTTGACTAACGCCTTTATTTTAGCTTAGCCATTCAGATAAATTGACATCGGATATCCGCACTACCCGTATTTGTAGGAGGCGCACTGTGCACCTTACCCGTAGAACTTGTGAACTCTTACTCTTCTCTTTTCCCCCTTCGCGCCCTTAGCGCCTTCGCGGTTCGTTAAAAAAATCCAATTCACAAACCCGAAACTAATTGCTGGATCAACCCTCCCTTACCCCCCGCAACGAGTGAATTTCCGTAAAAGTTTGCTCCGGATCGGAATTCAACCCGCCTTGAATGTAATTCAACTTAACTTCTTCCAACAAATCCGACAGCAACGACTGCAATTCTCCGAGAGTTTTCTCGTCTTGCAACTCCCGCCGCAAACTTTGATTAAATTCTTGGCTGAAATTATCGATAATTTTTCGCCCCTTATCGTCTTCGTAAGTAGTTGCTACCACATCAACAGCAGTTTGAGCCAGATAATTGGCTAGCTGTTCGGTCATTTCTTCAGGCAAAATATTAATCGGAGAGAAAGTTTGCAGGAGTTGATAAAAATCCGACTGTTTGATTGTCGCTTCCAAATTGTGGTGCAGCAATTCTTCCAAACCCGGTTGCACCTGCGGCAAAACCTTGTAAATTGTCAGATCGAAAATCCGCTTGGTAATTCGTTCGATCGTATTTTCCTGATTGACGTGAAGGTAGGGCTGCTGCGGATCTAGCAGTACCCGCGCTGCGTCGCCCTGTTCGATCGAACTTTGAGCTTGATTGATAAACCGCACCATCATGTATTCCGACATCGTATCGGCTAAATAAGCCACCGGTTCGTAGGTAATTTGAGCAACGGCGCGATCGAGATTAACCAAACCCGACTTGTGCAGCCGCAGCAATACCGGCAGAATCCGCCACCCCTGCCAAATCGGAATCAGCAGAAACACCTCGTACCAGCGCCTCAGCACAAAATCCAACCAACTTACCCCCGGCTTGCGACGGCTGTGGAACAGACTTTTTATGAAAAATTCCGCCCAAAAATAACCTATAAAAAACGCATCAATTCGCCAAAACTGGTCAGAGGCTTGCAAAGATTCCGCCTTTGGCAAACTCGAATCAATGCCTTTAATCGGATCGTAAATTTTAACTAAAGCCGGAAAATAGCTCAAATAAACAGGGCGCATCTGCGGGTAACTGAAATGGAAAATCACCAACAAGAAATTGACGGCTGCTACTAATGCGCTCAGTTTTGCCCAAGAAATTGCTTTTTTGGGAGATTTGATATCAGTGTTGTTAACAGTTGTGTGGGAATCTGACATAAAAGTAATTTTCCGAATTTGCTAATCGCTCGATCTAACTTGTGGGAGACGCTAAAAAGACCCTAATCTATTATAATCCCTTGGTAAACACTAAGTATGAGGAAACCCAAAACCGTGAACTTAAAAACAGGCATATCGCTGCTCAAAGAAACTTTTACTCAATGGCAAAAAGATAAAGCCCCAACCCTAGCCGCCGCCCTAGCCTATTACACAGTCTTCTCCCTCGCCCCGCTGCTAATTATCGTAATTGCGATCGTCGGCTTAGTCTTTGGTGAAGACGCAGCCCGAGGTCAAATCGTCGGCCAACTCCAAAGTTTAATCGGCAAAGATGGCGCTCAAACCGTCCAAGAACTCATCCTCAAAGCCTCCGAACCCAAGTCAGGCATGATCGCTACTTTAGTCGGTCTCGCTACACTTTTGTGGGGCGCTTCCAACGTATTTACTAATCTCAAAGATGCCCTCAATACTATTTGGAATGTCTCACCGCCTCCCGGACGTGGCATTTGGGGATTTCTGCAAGACCGCGTATTGTCTTTTGCGATGATTTTAGGTATAGGGTTTCTCTTGCTAGTATCTTTAGTAATTAGCGCTGTTTTAGCAGCCATCAGCTCGTGGTTGAACGGTTTGCTGCATTTACCAGTAGGCCTTTGGCAAATTGTAGATTTTGCTCTTTCCTTTGGCGTAGTCACGATGCTTTTTGCCTTAATTTACAAACTATTGCCCGATGTCGAGCTTGCCTGGAATGATGTTTGGATTGGTGCAGCAATTACCTCTCTGCTGTTTACGATTGGCAAATCCCTAATTGGAGCATACCTCGGAAGCAGCGGTATTGCCTCTACCTACGGTGCAGCAGGTTCCTTCGTGATTATCCTGCTTTGGATTAATTATTCCGCTCAAATTCTGTTTTTGGGTGCCGAGTTTACCCAAGTTTGGGCTAACCGATACGGTTCCAAAATGCGAAGTTCGCGAAACAAGATTCTCAACATCGAAAACGGGGAATGAATCCTTTGTACCCAAACATCGGAACAATTCCTAAGATTAGACCAACGGGAAATTTGAGGTTAAGGTACAACTCCTGGTTTGACAGAATCAGGAAGTTTTGCTGCCGTTGCGGTGTACATAATTGAGCAGATTTAACTAATTTAACAGAGGTTAGTAGAACTCTTGAACTCAATCGCAGACTCCATCGAATGGATCTGCGTTTATCTGTGTTTATCCGCTGTAAATTTGCGGTTAAAAGACCGAATCTTGATACAAGAATTCTAGTTAAAATAAGAAGGCAAAAGGCGGAAGAAATAACAAAGCTTGAAGGCAATAATTTTGCTTTTTTCGTTAGCGCAGCCCTCGGAGAGGATCGCCTTTTCACATTCTTAGGATTGAGGTCAAAAAAACCTGATTTCTTTAAAAATCGTGGCTGTTCTTCGAGAAAGTCAGATGAACAAATCTGGCTTTTGAAATAGGATGCGTCCCGAATACAGAATTTATTCGGGACGATTTACTTCTGGTTTCTCCAAATTTATACCTATTTATCGCAAGGGTTAAAAATCCTGCCTCGGACTGAGGGGAACATCTCCAACCACAAGCTGAAAGCAGGTTCGAGTTAGATGCCAGCCCAAATTTGGGTAATTTCCTTCACCCTCGTTTATTGCCATTTAGATTATCCAGAGTTTTAGCTGCGGCTGGTCTCTGCCAGCAGAAGGAACTCGTATTTCAAATTTATCTGGCAATTTATCCCTGAAGGCTGATTTATCGATCGCGCGCTTTGACTTTAATAAAAATTAGCAGTTAACCTTTATTCCCCCCGCAGTCGCCAAAATTATACTTTTCACCTGCTGCATTTTTTTAAATTTTGGTAAAAATCATGATTTCATTAGCAAAAAAAACTATCGCCCCCAGCTTTGTACAGGGCGAGCCCGCTGTGGAAATTGGCAAAGAAGAAGCGGGGGGACAAAATGTTTACGTGCGTCAGCGCTACGCAAGGCCGATTTAAAACTGATCGTCGGCGGTGGCTGGCGCGTGGGGAAAGCGACAAGAGCGCGATGCGATCGGCAGCATCGTGGAACAATTAGGCTTAAGCGACATTACCAGTTTTCCCGGCAGCTTGAGCCGAGAGATTCTCCCCGCCGACGATTTAGTGGCCGTTGAAGCGATGGCCTGCGGCACGCCCGTCGTCGCCTCGTGGGAGGATTGAAATATACGGTAGTGCCGCGAGAAACCGGTTTGCTCGCGCCACCAAAAAATGAAGTATGGCGCCAGCAACTCGGACAAGCAGGCCGCAGGCGCGTCCAAGCCTATTTCAGTTGGGAGGCGATACCGTCCCAACTAAGTCGGGTTTGCTGAACTCCTCGAACAAAAATCGGCCGTTACACTTGACCCCGTGAGCGCTTAATAGTATCACTTAGTATGGTTGAAGCGAGTTTCCATTGATCCCTGTGGATTTCAACCATTCTAACTGGGAACCTTCAACTAAAAGCGATATCAGGAGGTAATCTTGTACGCACCAGAAAATCTGGGAAGCCATCTGCAACCCATGGACGACATCCAGCTAATTCGCCTGTGGGTGGAGCGCCAATCCAGCCGCAGCAAGCGCTTTAGCTGGCAGGCGGCCAATAGTTTTCGGATGTTTGTAGCAAAACCGCTGGCAGAAGTAACTCTGACAGATGTCCAGACTTTCGCTGCAGCCATGAGGGCCCGCCAAGCTGCATCCCGTTTTTACAAGCAAACTTTACTAGCACTCAAATCCTTGTTCGCCTTCGGCCAGCAAACAAGAATCTTACCCGCAACCATTCCCCTGCAGGAGTGGCCGGTGCGACAGCGCAGCAAGCCGTCAAAACGCCTCCGTTTTAAAGTCTCGTGGAGTTTGTGCATCTGTTTGTCGTTTTTTTTGGGTAGGATGACTCCGAAGTTGTGGGGACAAACTATCTCGCCAGAAATCTCGGAGCCTCCTAAACGCACGCCGTTAGTTGGGGCTATCAACTCACCAGACGGAAGAGAGAATAACATTGAGCGCGATCGAGTCAAAGCCTTTCTCGACACCATCGCCACCGCCGAAGGCACCGCTAGCCCCGACGGCTATCGCACCCAGTACACAGGCACCACATTTGTCAGTTTCAGCGACCATCCCAGAGAAATGAGATGCGGCCAGCGCTACGGCAAAAAGCTGTGTTCCGACGCGGCCGGGCGGTATCAGTTTCTGAGCACAACTTGGGACAGATTCGCCAAAAAATTTAGCCTCACCGATTTCAGTCCCCAAAATCAAGACCTGGTAGCTGTAGAGTTAATCCGAGAAAAAGGTGCCTTAGAAGATATAGAAGCGGGTAGATTGGAGTCAGCAGTGAGAAAACTCGCTTACATCTGGCCTTCTTTTCGGCGTTTTGGCGGTTCCGTGGAATCGTCGATGCCCAAACTAGAACAAATGTATTTGCAAAATTTAGGGATTTACCGCCCCGGATTGGTTGTTAGCAATTAGTCAGTCGATGTAATCTTTGCGCCAAGGTGCGTCGGGGATGAGAACTTGACAGGCGGGAGCAAGTGTGATGTTAGCAGTAAGAATCGCTGGGTTTTTAACTGTGCGGCCTTCTAATGACTGTTGAGATTCTAGGCGGCTGATTACCTCGATTGCACAGTTTTTGTCTGCTGCGTTTAACGGTGTGTTGCTGTACTCGGCTGCTAATTCTTCGAGAAAATTTAGGTGATCTTGCACAACGGGCGATCGCCCCAACAATCATCTTCTCAAGTTTATATGGGGCGATCGCTATTTCACCCAACAACAAACATCCTCGAATGATTTGATTTGTTTTGGAGGGCGATCGCCAATAATTTCTGTGGACTTAGCAACGAAGCCAACCATTTTTGTTTACCTAATCTCTACCAAAGAATGTGAGACGAAGTACGGGTTTTCCACGGTAGTAAGTGCGATCAAACTGTACTTTCTGAGACTCGTATGCGTGGTCTTGGATCATTTCTTGTGCATCATCGAGAGACATTTCACTCCAGTCAGGAGCGACTAACATAAGACCATTGTTAGCACTGAGTATTTCGTCTAGGTCATTCCAGGAGCCAATCCAGAGCATTTCCTTTGCTGTATTACTGAGACTCATCCTATTTACCTAAGTTGTAATTATCCCACAATTGCAGTTTAACTAAATAAATGAAAATATATTACCGCATAATTTTGTCAAGGCAAAGTATTTGACGATCGCCAAAATTTTATTTAATTTCACAGGTGCGATCGCTTCTCAATTCGTAACTTTTGCGATCGCCAATAATCTCTCAGAACTCAACAACAAAGTCAACTATTTTTGCTTGCCCAATCTCGAATAGAACCAGATTGCCTAAGTTGTAAATTTTTATAAAATAGGTTTTGCTAGTCATTCAACGACTCAATTCCTTGCTCTTTAAGTCTAGCTAATCCATCTTTCATCGCTTTAACTTGCTCTAGTGAATGTCCTTGCCAAATTGCAACTTCACCAACAACCTTAAACGGATATGATGAACGATAAGACATTGTTGGATTACCAGGGAATTTTCTATCAGTTAAATCAGGATCATCTTCAATGGGCCCTGTTGATTCTACTAAATATATTCTTTCACACCCTTCCCCCAAAGCAAGTTCAGCCCCCCAAATAGCGGCATCTAAGGTTGCTGTCACGAAGACATACTTAGCTTTTTTTCTTTGTCCAAAATTTGAGTTGAAACCAGCTTCAATAAAATCTCCAATCTTTAGGGCAACCTTTGTTCCATGAAAGAACGTCTGAGAAAACGGTGTTGGGTTAGGTTCGTTTAATTTTTTATTGCTTTCACTATTTTCCATTGATGTAACCTATCATTGATATTTTCTTGATTGCTGAAATTGTTCATTACAATTACCGCTAACGGTTGAATTGAGTGGCAGAAAAACTTATGCCCAAAACCAGAATATCATAATTTGTCCGCTCCAATGATTTGTTATGCCCCGATCGCTTCTTAATTCTTAACTTTTGCGATCGCCTCAACAATCATCTTCTCAAATTTTATCCGTAGGGTGTGTCGCCATCGACAATCCTTCATCAACAGCGACAATTTCATGGTGACGCACCTGTTTTTTTCTAGAGATGAGGAAAAAAACCAAAATTTTGGTAAGGTGCGTCGCTACTCGAAAAGTCGATTTTTATTGACAGATTTTTGCAGGGCGACGCACCCTACGACTACTTCAGTTTGCAAAACAAGTCCGATCGCCATTTATCGATCTGGATCGATCGCTATGCTTGAGGATGCGGTTCTGTCCCCGATCGCAATATAAGGTTCGCCGTGAGTCCCTGTATAGATTTGAGTAGGCCGGTAAATGCGATTTGCTTCTAGCTGTTCCTTCCAGTGGGCCAGCCAGCCGGCAACGCGGGCGATCGCAAAAACAGGCGTAAATAAGTCGGTCGGAATTCCCATTTTCCGATAAACCAGACCCGAATAGAAATCTACATTTGCGTAAATTCCTTTATGACTCATTTTTTCCTCAACCACTGCTTCCAACTCGATAGCAATGTCGTAATAATCGTCATGTCCAAAATTTTCAAACAACTTTTCGGCTAACCCTTGAAGAATAGTTGCTCTGGGATCTTTCACCTTGTAAACTCGGTGGCCGAAGCCCATGATCTTTTCCTTATTTTCAACGCACTTCTCGACAAAAGGCCGCACGTTTTCTACCGAACCAATTTGCTCCAACATATCAATCACTTCTTCATTTGCTCCTCCGTGCAGCGGCCCGGCCAAAGTGCCAACTGCTGAAGCAATCACCCCGTAAGGGTCTGTTAGTGTCGAAGCTGTTACCATTGCCGAAAATGTAGAAGCATTGATTGTATGCTCCGCATGGAGAGTCAGACAAGCATCAAAAATATTAGCCAACAGCGGATCTGGTTCTCGCTCGTTGAGCATATAAAGAAAGTTAGCCGAGTAGTTTAAGTCGTCCCTCGGCAACAGCGGGTCATTACCCCGCCGCATTTGCTGGAACGCCGCCACCATTGTGGGAATTTTGGCTAGCAGCCGCACTACAGCTTCTCGAATGTATGCTGGGTTAGCCAGAGCTCGGCGCGAGTAGAATAACCCCAAGGCCGCTGCTGAAGCTTGCAGCGCGTCCATTGGATGTCCTCTTTCGGGAAAGCATTTCATCATATCTCGGATGCGATATTTGATCCGGCGGTGATAGCGAATTTCATGCTCGAAAGCTTCTAGTTCTTCCTGTGTCGGAAGTACGCCCCAGATTAATAAATATGCAGTTTCCACAAAGGAACTTTTGAGAGCTAGTTCCTCAATGCTAATCCCGCGATATTCTAGCACCCCTTTTTGTCCATCTACATAACTAATACTGGACAAGGTGGCGGGAACACCTTCTAAACCTGGTTTGAATTCGCCGACGACCATTGCGATACCGTATTGTGTGAGTTGAATCTAATCAAATTACATTACCAGAAAGCAAGATAGTGTCACCGTCTTGACAAATAATCATTTACTCGCTACTGAGGCGCAAGGATGCTCAGAAACGAGATTTTTCCATAGAGTTTGCGATCGCACCGTTAGATATTTTATCTCCTCACGCCCGGTTGCGGAGTCGGAGAATGCCGGTCAAAGAGGGCTGGCGCGCCCTGTGATTGTGGGGCCGATTCGCTGTTTCTAGCAAAGCAAAAACTTGGGCCCTGTGAGCCAGAACATTTGGCTGCGGCCGACTGGGGAGCCTGTTTCGGGGAGGATTAAGCCGATGATACCTGCTTTTTTGAGGATCAGGGCATCTTGCGATCGCCCCCAAACCAAAGTTTCTGCCCAATTACCCAAATCTGGTTGGTGGCCCACCAAGACTAAGCTGCGGTTGCCTGTTTCCTGCCACTGCTTGTACCACCTCAGCCAGTCTCCTATGTCTGCTGAAGGTGCGAGGGCGGCGGATTCTTCTATTTTGGAACTCAAACCGAGTGACAGCAGGATTTGGGCGGTTTGTTGGGCCCGCAGTAGGGGGCTGGCGAGAATCAGATCAAACTGAATTTCGAGATCGTAGAGCCGTTGGGCGATTTTTCTGGTTTTACGATCGCCCTGTTTAGTCAGGGGCCTTTCTGAGTCTGTATCGTATTCTTCGGGTTCCGCTGCGATGCCGTGACGGACTAGGTAGAGATGCACTGTGGCTGTCCTTGTGATAATTGTGCGATGGCTACGCCCCGGCTTACACGCACTTAGGGATGAAGTTTGGCGCGATCGACATATTTTACCTATTCTACAACTGGATTGACATCTGGCACTGTCATCTGGTATGCGCCACAGGCGTAGCGATCGCGCCCTTGTCGTTTCGCATCATACAATGCTCGATCGGCTGTGGCGATCAATTCATCCGGCGATTCGCCACAGCAGGGAACTATGCTAGCAATTCCCATACTCACAGTCACGATCGCACTCACCTCAGATTGCTCGTGAGGGATGGCCAAATCTCCGATCGCATCTCGCATCGACTCAGCAACTGCGATCGCCCCTGCAGCATCCGTATTTGGCAGAATAGCAGCAAATTCTTCGCCCCCATAGCGCACAAACAAATCCGTCGAACGTTTAACCGCAGCCGCCGCAGCTTTCGCCACTTTCACCAAACAAATATCCCCAGCTTGATGTCCGTAGCAATCGTTATATCGCTTAAAATAATCCACATCCAACATAATCAATGACAACTGTTGTTTGCCCTCCATCAGTCGGTGCCATTCCGACTCCAATCGCTCATCAAAACAGCGGCGGTTTGCTACTTGGGTTAACCCATCTGTCATAGCCATTAATCTTTCTTGTTCCGCCCGGTTTTTCAGAATCTCCTCGGCCTCCTGGCGTTCTGTAATATCAGCGAAAGTGGTCACTACTCCATAGGGTTGAGATTGATTGAGATGGAACAGCGGTTGAGAATTAATCGAAATCCAAGTCAGGGTTTGATCCGATTTGTGAATGCCCATCACCACATTCGATCGCGCTTCTCCCGTGCGTAGGGTGATCGTTGCCGGATGCTGTTCCCCCGGGAACGGGGAGCCATCCTCGCCAACGGTTCGCCAGTCTAAATCTACGGATGTACGCCCCATCATTTGGTCTGCTGTGAGCCCCATAATCCTTTCAGCACTAGCATTACAGGCAGTAATTTGTCCGTCTGCTAGCTGAAGTACGACACCTTCGGTCATGGTAGTAATCACAGAACGATACCGTTCCTCGCTTTCCTGCAATTGACTCAGGAGACTGTTTTTAGCATCAAACTCCGAAGCCAGATGCAGGCTCCCGGCCATAAACCCCGCCATTAGTTGTAAAGTTTGGATATCTGACTCTGTAAAGGCAGAGGGTATAGCTGAAACGACTTTTAAGACGCCAACCCGATCGCCCTGATAGAACAAGGGAACAACCACCATTGACCGGAGACCAATGCGCTGACAGGCAGCCAGATCCACCCGTGCATCGGTTTCTGAATCCTCGCAAATCATGATTTGGCCGGTCGCAATACATTTTCCCGATAAACTTGTCCCTACTTTGAGCCGTAATCCAAGATAGCTGGTGGCGATACCGCTGGCTGCCCGATACACCATTTCATCCCCTTCCACGATTTCAATCACTGCTCCATCGGCGCGGGTCAAATCTTGAGTCCTCTCTGCAATCACCGCCATTACTGCATCGAGATTGGGATTGCGGATGGCGATTTCCTGTTGGGTGGCAATCACCACAGCCTGACGCTCGAACTCTTGTTGCAATGCTGCTTCTGCTTGTTTGCGATCGGTGATATCCTTCATAAAACAGTGATGCCCGATCGGTCGATCGCGATCGTCGCAGGCTGTCACCATGACCACCTGCTTGTAAAAGATCGAGCCATCTTTCCTAATACCCCTAGCCTCAACTTCCACTCGGCCTCCGGCTAGCATTTTTTGATAAGCCACTAGCATCATTTCCAGATCTTCTGGAACAACCGTTTTCTGCCAATTCATACCAACCATTTCTTCAGGCTGATAACCCACTATATTGGCATAGGCTTGATTAACACTGATATACGTTCCGTGTTGATCCAGCCGCGAGATGCCTTCCACGGCATTAGCAAGGGCTGTACTCATTTCTCTGAGTTCTGTTTCGGCCAATACCAGATCCGTAATGTCTTGGGATGTGCCAAACAACCGAATGACTTGTCCCTCTGCATTTAGTTGGACTTGTCCCCTGCCTTCGATATAGCGGATCGAACCATTGACACCCAAGACTCTGAGCCGCAATCGATAGGGTTCTCCGTGACTGAGGGATCGTAGAACTAGCTGGTGTAGCTGTTCGGCGCTTTCGGGATGGTAAAGCTGTAGGTTTTCTTCATAGGTAGGTTCCCCCAGGGCCCTGTTGCGTCCCACAATCTCGAATAGTTGGGGAGACCAGGTAATTTTACTCGTAATTACGTCCCATTCCCAGTTACCGATCTGGGCAACCCGCTGGGCTTCTGACAACCGGGCTTCACTCTGTTGCAGGGCTGTTTCCGTCTGCTGGCGGTCGGTAATGTCCTTTTCGTTTACGAGCAACATCGGGTTGCCTGTTACCGGGTCGTTGCTACATCGCACGTCCATCTCGTGCCACCGAATTCCCGCCAGAGTAATCACTTGAGCCTCAGCACTAAAGACCTCACCGGACTTGAGAACTGCCATTGCTCGCTCTCCTACCCGATCGTCAACAAAGCGGCTCACAAAAGCATTGTCTGTGTTTCCATAACAGCGCAAGGCCGCCTGGTTTTGCAGCAGCAGCAAGCCTTCTAGGCTGTACAGGGAAACCATCAGCGTGGTGTGGCGGAGTGCTTCGATCGATCGCAGAGTTTCCGGCTCAATTCGATCGACGGTTTCGATCGTACCCTGCACCAGCATTGCCAAACGCCCGCCGTCAATCCTGATGCCAGAGCACCGACAGCCGACAGAAACAGGCTCACCGGCGGGGTTAAACGTCCACCGCTCGGACAAGGTTTGGCCTTGCTCAAACTGCTGCAGATAGCTCTGCAAGCGAATCCGAGTAGACTCTGACACATCGCTAAAGTTGCGGCTCGTGAGTTCTTGCCGCGTCGCAGCATTCCACAGGTACAAGGATGCTTGGTTTGCCCACCGCATTTGCCAATGCTCAATATCAAATATCCAGATCGGGTTTTGCAACAAGTCAAAGGCTCTGAGGTGGATAATATCGCCGCTCAGGGAACAGGCACTGTCTGGTTCCAGGCTATTTTGACGGTTGACTCTTTCTATATTCGTGACAGTTTGAGCCGGTGCTGTTTCGAGTTGTGGCGGTTGATTTGGCAGCACCGGGTGGTGAGATTCCAGTTGCCGCATCCTCAAGCTGAGCTGCACTGCAACGTGTTGCAGGATCTGAATGTCGAGAGGTTCCCACTGACGCGGACTTCGGCATTGATGAGCAATCAACAGTCCCCACAGCTTCGGAGATTGCTGCTGTTTGCCATCTAGCAAAATTGGTACAACTAAATTTGCCTGCACTTGGAGGCGATCGAGCAATTCGATATGACAAGCTGGAATATGACCGCTGTTAATATCAGCAATGCTGCTGGTTTGTCCCTGGCTGTAACCCTTTAGCCAGGTTGTTTCAAAGCAAGGGTCATCAATCAGTTGTCCCAGCATGGGCGGCCACTCGCCACCAACGGATTCAGCCAATACTGCACTATCTCCATGCGGTAGGAAGCGATAAATAATTACGCGATCGGTTTGCAGCAGCACCCTAGTTTCTGCTACCGCACATTGCAAAATGCTCTCCCAATCCCTGAACTCGTTGATTAGAATTGCAATTTCTGAAAGTTTTTCTAGGATTTTCTCTAACGACCAAGAGAAAGTCTGTTTTGTAGACATCTCCGTGTTCCTTTTTTTTTAGCTATTTGTTACTATTCTACCCCGCAACAAATAAATATAATATTTTTTGAAATTCTAATAATCTGTTGTTGGGTTGATCGCAAAAATACTTAACTTGTGTTTTAACAATGGGAATACTACAAATCTTAGTTTTTTACATTCAGCAACTCATCGTTTCTAGAGATTTATTGTGCTTTTTTACGGCGTTTTTTTCTAATTGCTATCGAAAATTTTCTGGACCAAATATAACTAATTATGATTAACTTAGCGAATTTATCAGCAAATTGAAAAAAGTTAACCCTGTAAAAGTGTTATAATTGAAGAATCATATCGTAAATTTTAGTAAGCTAGAGCCAACTAAATTTTTCCCAACTCCTGGTTTTTCACGAAAATACTTCGTTGCATCCTTTGACAATAGTTAAAATACCCGGTTTCTTTGGTGTGTATTTTTGGGAAATGGGATAAAATTTATGGCGTTGCTTCATCAGGGTATGAAAAAAATCAGTTGAAAATCCTCAAGCTTTGTCGATACTGGTTTCTATGACTGGCATATTTAGCATTTCATCTCAAATCCGGTAGTATCGGAATTATGAGTGCGATCGTCCAAATAGATTATTCCGATGCTACCGTCCATCACCTCATATCAAATCCTCTCTTCATCGGAATAGTAAATTCACTGTTGACTGTTGACTGTTGACTGTTAACAGTTAACATCATGAGGAGTGAAACCGGAATTGAGATCGTACCGTAAATCAGCAACGCCGATATTACTTCGTTCAAACTGACAGAGGTGTGCTGGATTTGATTTCCAACCCTCAATAAGAGTGAAAAAACCCGGTTGAGGAGATTTGAAATGGGGGGAGGACTGACGATTAAGTTGAGAGTTTGCGCTTCGGTAGAAAAAAATATGGCAAAACCTGGTAGCAACCGGAGGTCGAACCCCGCATCGCATTCCCCGGCTATTGCTGGAATCAAGGCCGTGCCTAGAAACTCCAAAGTTAATGATCGTAAATCGGATTCTCTTTAGGACTAACTAAATCTAGCAAATTTTGCTTTATCTGAGCATCAAATACTTCCCATTTCATCCTTGCATAATCGCTATCCTCATTTCCGCCAGAAAGAAATCCCACCGGAATTTCAAAGCCTCCAGCTTGACTTCTACCACCGCCAAAAAAGCGTCCTTCAGCATTTTTTCCGAAGGCTTCTTTAATGAATTCGTCCGGGTCGAGAGTCAGTTTATTCGTTCGCAGCGAGCCAATTACTACTTCAATTTCTTCGTCTTTGTCGTGAACAATTGCATAGACGACGGCTGTGTGTACGTTCTCTTCGGTCATTAAAAAGTCTGCGGCTTGGGGAATAGAATCCCGATCGTCATAGCGGAGGTAGCCGATGCCGGCGATCGAAAAATTGTTCTGGACGATGCGGTGTTTGAGCGATCGCTCGATCGCATCCATCACCCATTTAGAACGAGACGACTGCAACACCGCATTCAACAACTGCGAGTCATAAAAACGGCTCAAATAAGCAGCAGCTAAAAACTCTTCCTCCTGAGCTTGTCTGAGGGCATTCGTATCCGATCGCAAACCGTGCATCAAAGCCGTAGCGCACTTGACGTGCTGGCTGATACTGCTGTCAAAAGCTAACATTCCCGCCTGCAAATACTCCGTAAAAATCGTGGCTGTAGCGCGGATTTCCGGGCGCAAATCCGTAAACTCTGCGTTCATTTCCCCCTGCAAACTGTGGTGGTCGATCACTGCTGCGATCGGAATTCCCGCCCCTAAAATAAACTCAGTTAAGTTACAAGTAGTGCCTTGGTTATCGATAAAAACGCACCCCTTATAAGCCGATAAATTCTTACTTTTTGCCGTTTCCAACGTCCAGCGCTGCAACGGCAACCCTGTTAATTTGACTAAGGCAATATTTTCTTGGTGGCTGAGAGTGCCGGCGTAGAGAATCTCGCATTGGATATCGTATTTTTCGGCGATTAATTTGTAAGTCCAAGCACTTGAAAGCGCGTCGGGGTCTGGAAAATCTTGCAGCAAAATTAACTGGCGACTGCCTTTGTTGCGATCGAACATTTGGCGCAATTGCTCGACTTTACGAGCGTGCAATTCCTCGCGGAGACTGGCGCGATTTTCTTCGGAAGCAACTTCAGCTTTGCTGCGCCGTTTCTGGGGCTCACTCGCTGCGGGTACAGCCTCGCCGATGGGGTCAACCTCACCTTCGCGGTTGCTAGATGTTTCATCTGAATTAGTAGGCGGGCGGTCTTTCATTGTTAAAGTTTAACCATTTAATTAATTTAGGACTTACGGAGGAGCGGCCAAAAACCGGGTTTTTGGAGAAAATTATGCCCTACAGTCTATAGATTAGGCAAAAACCCGGTTTCTTTAATAGTCCTAGACCCAAAAAACCGGTTTCTCAGAAAAATTGTCGATCGAGCCGAGAGATACTTGATGCAAAAACCAGGTTTTTGACACCGCGTGCGTCCCGGACTGTAATTCTCTCAGAACTTGCGCGCCAAAAGCCCTTAAACCCGGTTTTTTTGTAGGTGCTTCGTTATCAAAGCCAATATTTCTGATGAAAAACCCGATTTAAAAGCGTAAGTTCTCTATTATTTAACTTTTAACTTTAAACGATCGCGCGCGCGCGCTGACCGGCGCATCCCTACAACTCAAAACTTCTGCAAAAAACCCCCGCGCTTTCGCTGACAGGGGTGTTAAAGGCCAATTACATATTTTTGCCATTCTTTGTGCATACCGCTCTTAACTTGTTTCGTCACTTCAAAATAAAGACCGCTGTGAGGTTTCCTCGGTGGATAGCGCAGCAGCATTCCCGATTCTTTCGGGGTGCGACTGCCTTTATTCACGTTGCAGCGCATACAAGCCGTGACGAGGTTTTCCCAACTGTCGCCTCCTCCGCGCGATCGAGGAATCACGTGATCCAGCGTCAAACCGTCTCCGGTATAACCGCAGTATTGACAAGAGTGCGCGTCCCGGTGCAAGATGTTCCGGCGGGTAAGCGGAATTTCCTTATAGGGAACTCGGACGTAATGCCTCAGTCGGATCACAGTTGGTAGCGGGAAGTTTGGCGCAATAAATTTCCCGTTATGTTCTACCTGTTCTGCTTTTCCTTTCAACAACAAAATTACCGCCCTTCGCCAATTGGTGATGTTGAGCGGTTCGTAGGATGCGTTGAGCACTAGAACATTGCCCATTGTTGATTATTAAAGAGAATATTTTTACTGATGCTAACACAGGTTGCAGATTAGGGGGGCGAGAGCGATCTGGGCAAGGCTTAACAAAAAACGGTGAAAAACCGCACCTTTACCCTATAGCTTCGCACCTGCGCCCTTTGTGGCTGCACTTATTTTCTGCCCTCGATGTCTGTCGGCGAGCATTTTTCGGTAAATTTTGACCCTGATGAGACAAGTATGGGCGATCCTCTCCGAGGGCTTCGCTAACGGGCAAACTTTACAGAATAATTTTTATTTTTTCCCTAAATGCCTAATCTTCCCGGCAAGAAGCAGTCTAATTTTTTAGAGTATTAGTAACCATAAATGAAAAAGCTTATTACCGCCCATGAAATTTCGGCTTTTAAAGTCAGCTTTTAGCGCGTCAATTATTGCCCTGGCAGTTCCGATGTTAGGAAACTGTCCAGCCTTTGCCCAAACCCCCTCATTTTTCTGCGGCGCTGCGGGCGGGCGCCCGGCCACAATTGCTGTGCAACAAGGCAAAAATATTCCCGTTATTCTGTGGGTTGCCGATAACTATTTCAATGAATCAGGAGAAGACGCAATTACTCGCTGCACCAGAGTCTCGGGAATTCTCAACAATTCGCAACCCCAAGGAAACTGGGACAATCTTGTCACAGCAGGTGCATCTCCTAGCGGTCAACTAATTATTTGTGCAGCTAATCCTCAAGACGGTTCCTGTAGATTATTATATCAAGTGCCAAAAGGGCAAAATTCCGAACAAGCCCGACAAGAACTTTTAAGAAGAGTTAAAAATCCGAATGTAAGTGTTTCGCCTGTTAAGGTAAATTGATAGTCATTAGTCATTAGTCATTAGTTATTGGTTATTGGTTATTGGTTATTGGTTAGTTGTTAGTTGTTATTGGTTATTGGTTATTGGTTATTGGCTACGAATTTCCAATCCCTCCGCTTCGCTCCGCCCAATTCTCAATTCCCAATAACAACTAACAAATAAAAACTAACAACTAACAACTAACAGCTAACAGCTAACAGTCAACAGTCATTAGTCATTAGTCATTTGCTCGTTACCAAGCTCTGCCTGGTAATGCAGATGCTTTGGCTCTGCCTCCTTAAGAATATGGGTTCGTAATGCGGACTTCAGTCCGAAAATTAAGAGTGCACTTTAGTCCGCACTACGAACCTTACTTATTACGATATAGCGGTTATCAAAAAAGTGAGATATGCCCAATGCCCAATCCCTCCGCTTCGCGCTCGCCCTGCGCGGGCCAATCCCTCCGCTTCGCTGGGCCCAATGCCCTATGCCCTATGCCCTGTTTGCCCTATGCCGCATAGTACCTCATCTTTCTGAGACTCGGCTATATATCGACATTGCCGTGTGTGTATTCTCAATAATTTGATTGCTTGCAGATAGTTGAAACCCTTCTGAAATACTCCGGTTTACTACCAAGAAAATTGCAACTTTGCTTCAGCAATTCTGCCAACCCTTCAACCTGTCTCAGCCAGACAGTGCCGTTGCTTCCAGCTACAGCAATTTGCTTGCCGTCTCGACTCCAACCAACACTAACAACATTCTCCTCAAACTCAAATTGAGCAACCTGTCGCCCCGCTAAATTCCACAGCCGCACCGTCTTGTCAATTCCCACAGTAGCCAGCTTTTCTCCGTCTGGACTAAAACTGATTGATTTAGCATCAAAATGCAAGGTTTGAAATTCATTCATTAATTCTTTTTCTGACAAATTCCACAGCCCGACTTTGCCGTTAAATGTTACTGTAGCAAAGCGATACTGCTGTTGAGCCGGACTGAAGCTGATACCGATTGCCTGCACCGGCAGTATTTTTTCCAGTTGTCCTGACAAATTCCAAATTCGCACTGTAGATTTACCGTCTAAAGTCGTGACAAAATCTCCTTTAGGGCTAAAATTAACGCTTCTGACTAAGCCGTTATGACCGGGAAGTTTGACAATGGATGATATTACTTTAGGCTGTTTTGATAACAGCAAAATTGCCGCACTACTGTCGATTCCTGCCGCAGATAAAAACTTTGCATCGGGACTAAAACTGATGCTGGTAACTGAGCCTTTAATTGCTTGAAAACTCGAAATATTTTTACCTGATAAGTTCCAAAATTTAACTGTGCCGTCCTTTCCTGCCGTTGCTAAAAACTTGCCATCCGGGCTAAAGCTTATCATATTAACTGACTGCTGCAAAGCTTTCCATTCAGCAATTTTAGACCCGGAAAAGTTCCAAATCCGAACTTTATCGTCTATACCTGCGGTTGCTAAAATTTGTCTGTCAGGGCTAAAACTGACGCTGGTAACTGCACCTGCATGAGCTTGCCACTTCATCAAGTGCGGAAGTGATGATGCTTTTATCTGCTGTTTTTTGCTGATTTTATCGAGAATTATTTGTAATGCTAGCAGCGGCCTTGTGGCTGGATATTGTTCTAAATTTGGTTTATTATTAACCAGGGTTTTTAATTTTTCTCCCGAGGCGATCGCCCTGAGTAACGCTTCTGATAAAGCTTGGCTGTTATCTGTCTTTTGAGATACCGCTAATAGCAAAGCATCGCTGCCATTTTGTTCGATTTCAATACTTGCTTGTGCGAGTTTAAAACGCTGGTAAGCGAGAGTTGAAAAGCCGATCGCCCCAATTAACGAGGCTGCGAGTACCGCGGAACCGATGCCGATCCACTGTTGCGCTTTGTGCTTGGCTGCATCAGCTTCTATCAAAGCTGTTTCGGCATCGCGCGCAGCTTTTTTGGTTTCTAGTGTAGCTGCAAGCAGCAGTTGATTTTGGTCGCTCAAAATCATTTTTTGGCTGGCTGTCAAAAACTGGAAATCTTCGTTTCTCAAGCTTTTATCGGCGGCCCAAACTAATGCTGACTGCAAATTATCCCCGCGCAACAGTTGGGAATTATCCTCGCAGTTTGAATTCAGCCAGACTTTGATAGCTTCGGAATAAGGCGATAGTTTTTCTAACTTTTTGGCGATTAAGTTTTTGTTAAATACAGCTTGATAAATAGGATTGGAAATTGTTAATTTTTCCCGGCGCTTGACGATTAATCCGGTTAAGCGCAATTCCATTTGTTCGGCACTGCGATCGGGAACAATGTCAACTTGCTGCAAAATTTGCTGGTACAATCCGAGTCTTCTGATAATGCGTTGGTTTTCTTTGAAAAGCCGATCGCGAATTGTGGACAAATGTTCGGGCACATCCTGAGATTCCCAATTATCCACGATTTTCAAGCGCACCACTTCCTCAACCCAAGCTTGAGGATTTTGAATGCGATCTTGCTCTCCCCCTTGACAAGCGGGAGGTGCATTTTCAAACAGAAGTTTGCACAGCTTTTGAGTGAGGAAGGGTTGCCCGCCAGTCCAATACAATACTTCTTTCAAAACTTCCCCAGATTGGTCTGTAAGCTCGGCCAACCCCGCTGCTAGCGGTTGCGCTTCTGTTTCGTCAAAACCCGTTAGTTCGATCGCCCTACCGATATTAAAAGGGGTGCTGCTGCTGAGATTTTTGTCGCGGCACAAATCCGCTGGCGATGCTACGCCCAACAGTGCCCACGTCAGGCGATCGAATTCTGGATTGTTGGCGCGCTTGTTGTAGCACGATCGAATTAACGCCAAAAAATCATCGGCGGGAAAATCCAAGGCGAGAATGCTGTCGATTTCGTCAATAAAAATGACAATATTGCTGGAAATATTGGCTAAAAGTACAGTTTCGATGAATTCGCTCAATCTTTGAACCGGACTTAAAAAATTGCGATCGCGCCACCAAGTCCGCACGTTGACAACATCCGACAGATTAAAGTTATTTTCCAGAATGCGGAGTAACCCAGCATACCACTGTTCGGGAGTCACGCTGCGGTTGCCAATTTCCGAAATGTCGATCGCAGCACAAGCAATTCCTTCATCTCTCAGCCGTTGAATTGTCCGCACTTGCAAGCTAGATTTTCCCATTTGTCGCGAATTCAAAACATAGCAAAATTCCCCAGCTTTCAATCCATTATAGAAGTCGTCATCTGCTTGGCGCTTGACGTAATTGGGAGCGTTAGTGCCGAGACTGCCGCCGACTTGATAGTAACTGGGCTTTGTGGTAAAATCCATAAAATAACAAGATTACGGCTTCGATTATTCGGCGGTTGAAACCGCTGCTTGTCAAACGAAGTCCGCCTGCGCGGACTGAAGAAATGAGGCGGTATTAAAGTTTAATTTTGTATAACATATTGTACCACAATAAAGATTATTCGGCGGTTGAAACCGCTGCTTGTCAAACGAAGTCCGCCTGCGCGGACTGAAGAAATGAGGCGGTATTAAAGTTTAATTTTGTATAACATATTGTACCACAAAACAGCATGAAAACTGATTGGATTGGATATCACCAGAACAAAGATTTATTAAGAAATGAAGTTTGGTCTTTGCTGAAACAGCAAGCCGCATCTATTGGCGATTGCTTTGGTCATATTCCCAACTTTGTTAATGCTGACATGGCGGCAGAAAAATTAGCAACCTTACCAATTTGGCAACAAGCAAAAACGATTAAGTGCAATCCAGATGCGGCACAAATTCCGGTGCGAATGCGCGCTTTGCAAGATGGAAAACGCTTGTATGTGGCTGTACCGCGCTTGACAGACGATCGCTGTTTTGTTGAGTTGACTGCTGCGGATTTGCAGAGACAAAATGTATCTATTGCCGAAAGTGCGTTAGCGTTAGCGAAGCGATCCGAAGGAAAGCCCGCCCCTGCGGGGGCTGCGCCAACGAAGAGGATCGCCCGCAAAGCACTGGATTGTGGCAAATTGGTAAGTTTTGCAGAAATGGAACCAATTGATTTAGTAATAGTCGGCTGTGTAGCGGCGGGGCGCAGCGGTGGAAGAACCGGAAAAGGTGCAGGATTTGCCGATTTGGAATTGGCTATGTTGAAGGAATTCGGGTTAGTACAAATCGATACGCCAATTGTAACAACAGTGCATCCTTTGCAAGTAGTCGCAGATTCGCGCTTGCCAATGCAGCCTCACGATTGGCCGCTGAATTGGATTGTTACTGCTGGTGAGGTAATTGAGACTAATACAAGTTATCCGCGTCCGACAGGGTTAAACTGGGATAGTATACGGCCGGAACAGTTGGCACAAATTCCAATTTTGCGAAAGTTGAGAGAGCAAGACTAGATAACGAGTTCCTGTGCTAAAATTGTCTAAATTTTACTATTGTAGAATATGAAAGTTATTTTGGGCGACATCACAAAACTCGAAGTTGATGCGATCGTGAATGCTGCAAATAGCAGCTTACTGGGTGGTGGTGGAGTAGATGGAGCAATACACAGAGCAGCAGGATCGGAACTTTTTGATGAATGCCGATTACTTGGAGGATGTAAGACTGGAGATGCTAAACTAACTAAGGGATATAAATTGCCTGCACGCTTCGTCATCCACGCAGTAGGGCCAGTATGGCGGAAGGGTAATGATGGAGAACCGGAACTCTTAGCCGAGTGTTACCGTAAGTGTATGCAAATTGCCGCAGAACGAGAGTTTGAGAGTTTGGCATTTCCTTGCATTAGCACCGGCATTTACAGCTTTCCTAAAGCTCTAGCAGGTGAGATTGCAGTGAAGGTATGCTCGGAATATATACAAAATAATGGTGGTTCTCAACAAGTAATTTTTTGCTGTTTCGATCGAGAAAATTATGAAATCTATGAGAGGATTCTATCTAAATACAACCCTAAAAAACCTCTCTAAAACTTCATCTAACGCACCCTACAAGTTTAGGATTGATCTCAAATCCGTTGCTATCGGAATTATTCATCTCTCTCTCTTCTCTGACTCTGCGGCCTCTGCGGCCTCTGCGGTTCAATCATTCAAAAACAACCGTAAACAATATTACTCATTTTATCTTAAGGTAAAAGAGAATTCACAGCGATCGCCCCAATTTCTATTCCTTCAATAATAATCGGTATAACAGCCGATCGCCCGAAATCAAACCTTTGACTGTAATCTGGCTGCTCAACTTCAACAAGAGGTTGAGAGTACACCTCAACCAGTCCTTCCACAAGATTCACAATCCAATAAATTGCAATTCCAGCGCGGGCATAAATCCGTTTTTTTACAGTTCGATCGCGCTGAAGTGTCGTATCTGATACTTCAATAATCAGGGCAATATCTTCAGCCCCCGGATGCCGATCGAGATATTGTCGCGTATCCCCTCGGACAACCACTATATCAGGTTCGGGTTCGCTGTTGGATAGGGTTATCGGTTCTTGGGAATCGACATACCAACCAGGGGGTAAAATATTCTCTAAAGCTGTTCTGACAAGACGAGTTGTGACTCGATGCGGTGGATTTTTGGGCATTTTGAAAACCAGCCAACCTTCCAGCAATTCTACAGAGTCATCATCCGTGAGAATGCCAGCTTGAATTATCGCATGATACTGCTCGATGCTCAAGCGCAAAATCAGATCGTTCGGAATTGCTGCAACACTTTCGACGGGCGGCATAACTGTATGGGCGAGTTGATTATTGTCTTATTTTACCGTTTTTTCAACGAACCGCGAAGGCGCTTTAGGCTTTCGCCGCGCGTCAGCGCTAGGACGCGAAGTAAGAAAGAAGAAGAAGAAGATAATTTCATAATAAGTAAGTCGGTGGGGAAAAACACAACTGTGTTAAGAAAGATAAATGAGGCTCAAACCCCAATCCCTCCTGCATTCTGTCTCCTGACTCCTGCCTCATCCCAACTACAAATATTTACGCCTTTCTACTTACATCTACTTTGTGGTGATTACGCGCCATGCAATGAAAGCTGTAAAAGCTAAATAACCAAACACAGTTATCCAATCCAGCCAATTATCGGAATTTATCAAAAAAATATCGTTCACGGGCAGTGTTCACCTGATTATTAATTAGTTCCTCTCTGGTGGAACGAGAGTTTGTAGAGTAGCGATTTCAACCATAGATCGCTCTATATTTTACCCGATCGCGCTTAAGTGCGATCGAAAATATTGCCTGTACAGTTCATTCCTCGGCACGCACTCGTTACCCTGCAACTTCACCAACCCCAAACTATCCAATTTAAACGCCTGCATCGACTTTAATTGAACGGGAATGTCCGCCGCTGCAATCTCTCTCATTCCTTCCGCTAACTCTGGATATTCTTCTAAATTCCACAATTGGCGGCGCAGGTGGTCGCTATAAATTCCCGCATCGCTGGTAGCAGTTTCTTTTAATTCATCAAGCGTCAAATCCGATCGCGAAATGTGATATAATGCAACTCGCACTAAATACGGATGTCCGCCGACAATTGCCATCAATTCCTCAACTTCTGCATCCGACCAATTTAAATTGTGACGCGCGGCTAAATCTTGGATTTGCAGGTGGTTAAATTCCGGTAAATCTACGGGCAGTCCCACGTTAAAAGGCGATTGATTGATGTTCATCGGAATGTAAACTTCGGTAGAATGAACTACAATTAATCGCAGTTTTTTCCAGATGTCGCGCCGTTTTGATTCTTCGTGCCACGCCCGCAACAGTCCTAAAAAGTCTTCGGCAATATCTGGATATTGGAAAACGCGATCGATCTCGTCTAATCCTAAAATTAAAGGACTGTCGATTTGCGGCAAAATATATTTTTCAAAGTAATCTTTGCAGTTGACTTTGCTGCCAAAAATCTCGTCCCAATAATCGTCTAATTGATTGGCTAAGTGCAACTCGCGCCCAACGTAGGCGCAAAACCATTTTAAGAATTGATCTAAATCGGCGAATACGGCTTTATCTACTAACTGAAAAGTTAGCGGCACTGTGCAATAACCTTGAAGGCTTCCGTGATGCAAAATTTTTGCCATCAAGGAAGT
Source organism: Microcoleus sp. CZ3-B2 (assembly GCF_036705055.1). NCBI lineage: Bacteria > Bacillati > Cyanobacteriota > Cyanophyceae > Oscillatoriales > Microcoleaceae > Microcoleus > Microcoleus sp. CZ3-B2. The sequence goes on from NZ_JAUBTN010000018.1 coordinate 55,527, forward strand.
TTTTCCCATTTGTCTGGGTGCTTTGATTCTAATTAACGCGCTGGGCTGTACAATAGTTTGATAGCAGCGTTCTTCGATGGGCTGGCGTTCTACATAAAATTGAGAGGCGACATCTACTTGTCCTCCCGGTAATTCCGGTTCGGCGACTGGTTGGGGTATTTCGTCGCTGCTAATTTCTAATACTTGGTTTTGCGTTAAATCTTCCGCTTCTTCTGGGACTGGTGCGGGAGTTTCTGCTAGCAAATTTAGCACTTCTTCGATAATAATTGGTGTGTCGGCGGTGGTTTTCCATTCCCTTTGTTTGATGCGGTACAGATAGCCCCGCAAGTCGTGGTTTAAAGGCGCGTTTAGCGGGAAACCGACGCGGATGGGGAGAATTATCGGTTTTTTGTCAGGGCGGGCATCTTGCAGTTCTTTTGCTTGCTGAACTTGATATGTTAGTATTTCGCTTTGGCTGACTGTTGGTGGCAGTAGCAACACCAAGTAATCGCATTCTTTGAGGAAGAAGTTAATGCGATCGAACCAATTATCTCCCAATCTAATGTTATTTTCGGCTGTGAAAACTGTATGACCGATCGCACTTAATGCCGTTTCCAACTGTTTTCCCAACTCGCGATCGGGTTCGGCGCTGCGATAGCTGACAAATACTTTAACACTGCTGGCGGTTTCCCCCGCCGCAGCTAAATTGTCCGACTCGCCGAGACCTTCGGCATCGTCTAGTTTAGCCGATCGGTGGTCGTCATTCGTCAGAGTTAGATCGAAAGCCGCGAACAACTGACGAATTTTACTTAAATCTGCACCTTCTCTACCCTGCTTAATTTTGCTGACTGTATCGATACCGACGCCAGATTCAGCCTCGATTTCCGTCAGAGTACCTCTAATGTTATATCGGTCAGACCATTCTTGGAGCGTTTCGTTAAGTTTCTTTAAGCCTGACGCTGTGAGAATGCGACCGCGAGATCGTTTTGACTTGAGCACTTCGCTTGCACTGAAAAGGGAACAAATTTAAAAAGTTTAAGGTCTTAAGTTCCTATTTTAGCCGATTTTGAGCCAGATAGTCAGCTAGCCGGAATTTAAGGAATTTTACTGCGGGAGGTTTTTTGGGCGATCGATTCTTCAAACTCCATCCTGATAACGGCTTCAACCTTTGAATGTATTTGAAAACCAGAAACTTTTCTTAACTCCCCAATCTCCCCCGCCCGGAATCACTGAATTTTTTAGAGTAGATACATCAAAACCCAAGGGTGCCGCAGAAACAAACTGTCTGATTCGCGTCAAATATCTTCTGTGACACACCCTACACTAGCAGAATCGATCCGTCAGGCCAAAAAGGAGCATCAAAATGACTAAAATCTTACACAGACTGGCAATGGCCGCTTTAGGAACCGCTGCAATTTTCACAATTAATACACTTAATAATTTAACAGAAGTATCCGCCGCTGGTAAATTCGACCAACCCGAAACTCATCAAAACAACGTTTTTCCACTTGCTGTTCCCCCTCTGTTCCACAAATAAAAACATTCATTAATTTAATTAAGGAGAAATTATGAAGTCTACACTTTGTTCGCCGCAACCTACCGCTACACAATCTAACTTGGTTGATGCTGAGGCGATCGATGCCTGCACTGCTTTAGCGTGGATTGAATTGATAGCGTTAGATGACAGCACTCTCACCGGGGATGATTGGCTGGTTCTGTGCGATGATATAGATAGCGGGGAAATCTATCGCGGCTGGTTTCTGTGGCACGACCGCGAAGTTAGCGGTAATTGGGAAGCTTACGATCATTTGAGCGATCGCCGCAAGGTTGCTAAAGGCAAAGTTTTTCTCAAAGCTGCGATCGACTCGATCGAAGATGCTAGAAACCAATCGATTTTAGATTTGGTAATTGCCGAAACCGCAAATCGACGCAGATCGACGCTTTCTTAACGCAGATAATTTCTCGATTGTTGTCGATTTTTGTCAAAATGTCTCTTCAGTGCGGGCAAGGGAATATTCTCAAACAAAATAATAAACTTTACGGTTGCGGGCAAGAGTTGACTGTATGATGCTAGGTGGTTTGCGTCGAAAGCGGTTGAGAACGCTGTTCTGGCCGTTGTTTCGTTGCAGCCGTTCAACTCTTTCTCTTTAAATATGACTCCAAAACTGCGATGGCTGTTGCCTTCTTTAATTAGTGTTTTGTCGATCGCCCTGCCTGTCAAAGCTGATACACTAACATCATGGCACTTCGATGCCAGCCAAAATCAACTAAACTTAACCACGGATTCAGGCGTTCAACCCCAAGTTCAACTTATTGCCAATCCCACCCGTTTAGTAATTGATTTACCGGGAATTGTCTTGGAATATCCCGAAAGTCCTCAAAGCTACAACTCAGCTATTCAACAAATTAGAATCGGGCAATTTGATAGCGAAACTACCAGATTAGTGATACAATTAACTCCCGGTTATCAGTTAGATCCGCAAAAAGTCAGAGTTATTAGAGAATCTGCAACCCGCTGGTCGTTTCAGTTGCCGAATCCAGAGCAAATCTCCGGCAACGAGTCTTTTCCACCAACAGCTATTACCCAGGTAGAACAAAAACCACGTCAAGTTTCGCCTACTGTTGCTTCAGGAATTGAGAGAAACCATGGCGCTGATTTGGAGATGCGAACCGGTTTGGAAATGAGCGCAATTAAGCCTCAGATTGAAAGTGCGATCGCCCAATACAGATCCCTGAGTGCCGGAATGTTTTTTCTGGATTTAGATACAGGAGAATATTTGGATATCAAAGGCGATCGAGTATTTCCGGCGGCGAGTACAATTAAATTGCCAATTCTAATTGCATTTTATCAAGATGTAGACGCGGGCAAAGTTAGCCTGGACGAAACATTAATTATGAAGTCGGACTTAGTGGCCAGCGGTTCTGGAACCATGCAGGACGAACCAGATAACACTCGGTTTAGCATCAGAGAAACCGTAGATAAAATGATTACGATCAGCGATAATACAGCCACCAACATGATTATCGAACGTTTGGGAGGAATCGCTAAACTCAACGAACGTTTTCGCAGTTGGGGATTAACGGATACGAGAATTCGCAACTGGTTAGGCGATTTTCAAGGAACAAATACCACAAGTTCTGTGGATATGGTAAAGTTGCTAGCAATGCTGTCTCGCGAGAAATTAGTTTCGGAATCGAGTCGAGAACAAGCTTTAGAATTATTGCGGCGCACCACAACTAGAACGCTGCTACCTTCGGGTTTGGGGGCGGGAGCCGTGATTGCTGACAAAACCGGAGATATCGGTTTTGTGGTGGGCGATGCGGGGATTATTGATATGCCGAATGGCAAGCGTTATTTAGCCGCAATTTTTGTGAAACGTCCTTACAATGACCCAATTGTCAGAGATTTTGTGCGCCGAATTTCGCGGATTGTATACAATTATTTAGACCAGCCTGCGGCGAAAGCATCTAATTAAATCATTTCCTCTTCCTCTCATTCCCAGGCTAGGCCTGGGAATGAATACCAAGAGGCTCTGACTTCAGTAAGGTGAGATTCTGTTGTATGTGAAGTCATTACTTGCTAGCAACAGGCATCAAATACTTCGCATGAATTTCGACCTCTGTCACCAAAAAATCACTAAAACTTTGATGGCTTTTAATGAAATCAATTTGGTTAGTCCCTTCGCAATAAGAGTAAATCGGGGGATCTGCGCCTTCTGATAATCTAAAAAAGCTGAATTGATAGCCCTGGTGCATCAAGAAAATAAAGGCATCATCTGCTAAGGATTCAGGAAAGTTATTTTCATTTAATAACTCAACAGCCCACTCCTGAAGTTGAGGTAAATGATTCAAGAAACAGTCCGAACCCCGCAAGAATTTACCAGCACTACGCCCCATAGATAACAGAAATTCTTGATAGGCGAGGGGCAGAGAAATCCCCAACTGTTGCTGGATAGCCATTACTTCATCGGGGGTACAGCCTACAAGTTCATCTTGCCTTATGAGTTTTAGTTCTATCAGTTGTTGTTTAACTCGATCTAAGTACATAGCTACTACATCCTTTAAGTAATACCTCCGGGGCGCCCCGGAGTGTGTTGGCGATGGGAGCAATTCTTGGGAGGATTGCTCTTACAGATTTCCGAACCCTATTCAGCAACGCCAACCTTGAGATATTCCCACTTTAAAAATCTGGCTGTGCGTAGATTTTGCTGAGTTTACATTGTATGGTTTACCGTCAGTCTGATATTGGGAAACAGCCTACGAAATTGCTCGATTGCGTAACAACAGGAATCGCAGGGTTCTCTTTCCGTCCATAGATTTACGTTACCTTGAATCTCTGGTGTTTGAACATATCTCAATGCCACTTCCTCAAGAAGTTTGTATTCGCTGTCATAGCCTCGTGAATGTCCGGGCGCGACTTCAAAAGTCTTAAATAATGGCTCGTCTGGTAAACCAACTGTGCCGGGACGAGTCGATCGACCGCTGACGGCTATCAATTCCTCACTATCATTCCCAATCTGAAAGTCTGCAACAGCAATGTTTTTGTAGGCTGACACTCCTAGCTCTTCCCGTATTATATCGATACGAGTTATCCGTTCTGGCATAACTTTTTTTTAAATAAAGACAACTATATGGGGTAAAACTTTTCAGTAGCCCCATTTTATTTTAGCAAAGCGATCTGGGAAAAAAACTGAAACTAGCAGAATACTTCACCCTAAAAATTAGGGTATCTTCTGCTTCCTAGCCTCTGCCTCCGGTAAAATGAGACTCGAAACAGCGAAGCAGAGCCTCAAGATATGCGTTACTTTACTTTCGCAGATCGTAGTAACGAGAGTAATGCCATTACGCGACGAAAGAGCAATCCCCAACTCTGGGATTGCTCTCTCGTCGCGCAATTACAAATTAGATGATTTAAGGACTAATGACTGCGGACAAATGACTACTCTTTTCGCTCGACAGTTACAGTCAAATGAGCCACAACCGCCCCAACTGCGCCAAGTGCAGCAGCAATTGGAAAGACTACTGAGCCTGCAACGCCACCTACCAATCCCGCCATCAGCGGAATGTCTGCCAAAGTCCGTCCTTGCGAGTTTTTGATGACGAGGCGGCGCAGTTTTCCTTGCTGAATTAGTTCTTTGACTTTACCAATTAAACTGTCGGCGCTAATCTTAAACTCTTCTACTCTGACTTTTTCTTCGGTTGCAAATTCTGAGGCGAATAAAGGTGTTTCAACCGTTGGGTTTGCTGTATTGCCTGCCGCTACTGTTTCGTCTTGCAGAATAGTTACTTGTTGTTCTAGTTGTGAATTCATTTTTTGTAGGGCGGGCGAACACCAGCCGTTTAATTTCTATACTTCTATCTTGTACGATCGCACTTGAGTGCGACAGGCAAGAAAACCCTACAATCAACATTCGTACTTTCCACCCCCGCATTTTTACTCAAAACATTATCTCAGTTGACTGTTGACAGTTGACGCTTGAGGGCGGGCACGCACCATCCACCGCCCCTACCTGTTGACTGTTGACTAATGACTAATGACTAATGACTAATGACTAATGACTAATGACTACTGACTACTGACTACTGACTACTGACTAATTCATTTGTGTCGAATTAGCTCGTAAATTTCCACATAGTCTTTAGCTGGATATTTCCACGAATTATCGCAATTCATACCTTGAATTACGAGTTTTTCAAATTCATCACGATAGTCATACCACAATCCGATCGCCCGATCGAGCGCCGACTCTAAAGCGTAATAGTCGCTTTGGTAAAACACGTAACCGTTGCGCTCTTCGGGGAGATGGCTGGTGCCGTAATCGCGATCGAACACCGTATTCACCAAACCGCCCACACCTCGCACCACAGGAACAGTACCGTACCTCAACCCGATCATCTGAGTCAGCCCGCAGGGTTCGTAATTGCTCGGCACCACGATCATATCCGCACCCGCGTAAATTAAGTGCGACAGTTCCTCATTAAAACCAAGTTCCAAATGGCAGTCTGGATTGTCATTTAAAAACCATTTTTCGTGCTGAAAATGTGCGTTAATTCCTGCTTCCGTCGCCGAACCCAAAAGCACGAATTGCGCGCCTTTACTCAGAGAATAATAAATTGCGTGGTGGACGAGGTGAACGCCTTTTTGATCGTCCAAACGACCGATAAAGGTAATCATAGGCTTGTCAGCATCGCGCAATAAAAGCCGATCGCGCAAAGCCTTTTTAGTTTTGGCTTTTCCTGCCAGATCCTTTTCAGTATAGTGATGCGGAATATAGCGATCGCTCTCAGGATTCCATACATCATAATCAATGCCGTTGAGCACCCCGCGAAACTTATCTTGATATGTATGCAAAGTGTGGCCCAAACCGTAGCCGAACTCGCCGAGGTGAGCTTCCCAAGCGTGGTGCGGCGACACCGTGGTGACAAAGTTTGAGTAGACAATGCCCCCTTTCATAAAGTTAATGGCAAAGGGGTTAAAATTATCTCTGAGGCGATCGTACTGAAAATAATAATCATCTCGATTCAAACCCGTTGCCCGCAAAACCTCGCTACCGCCCATACCTTGATGTTTGAAATTGTGAATGGTATAGCAGACTCGCTGATTTTCCATCCAATTGTATTTGTAAACTTCAAACAGCATGACTGGAACCAAACCAGTTTGCCAATCGTGACAGTGAATCACATCCGGGCGCTTGTTGCTTCTGAGCAAAAATTCCAAAGCAGCTTTGCTGAAAAATGCAAACCGCATATTGTCATCATTGCAACCGTAATAACAGCCGCGGTTAAAAAAGTTATCTTGCGATCGAGGTTCAATGAAAAAACACAACACCCCGTGCACCCAGCCGCAGTAGACATCGCAAAGGATTTCGCCGTCGTACCAGGGCACGGCCAAATCCCGATAGGCCTCGTGCAGCCCCCAAATGTGGTCGTACCTCATGCAGTCGTACTTGGGCAGAATAATCTCGACGCAGTGGCCGGAATTCTGCAATTCTCGACTCAAACCGTAAACTACGTCGCCCAAACCCCCAGCTTTGATAACGGGGGCGCACTCTGAGGCAATTTGTACGATGTACATTTTTTTTGCTTACTCCTAGATTGAATCCAAAAATATTTTCTTAACTTGACAAAGTATATGATTTCTCGGCTCCTAAGCAAGTCGGCCATTGGGAATACAGGGAAAATACGCGCCGCGCTGCGAAAGTTGAGGCCGATTCGGTCGATCGCTGGCAATAACCTAACGCGGCAGGATACCATCAAGGCTAAGCTGCAAGCTCTCCTTCCAAGCACAAATCATCGGTTTAGCCAGTAAAAAATGCAGTAGCTCGATCGCAAATTCCGCAAAACATAACTCATTTTCTCGCATTTGTTAACTCAATCTTTTGAGCCAAATCGCCCTTTGTCTCCTCTCGTTCCGAATAGCGATCGAATAACTCACTCAAAGCTTCTTCTCCAGCAATCTCTCCATTACTGAAAAACTTCTCTACCTCCACCGAACCATCGCTCAAAATTTCAATTTCCCACCGTTCCCCAGGTACAGCCACAATTACCATCACAGCTTCATCCCGGTGATGGGCTAAACTGTAATCGATCGCCTGTTTTCCCAGCCTTTGCAAAAACAAAAGTATTCGGTCAAATTCATTACTTTTCATCGATCAAATCTCCGATCGCTCAACAACTTGCGAACCATACTAAAACCTAGAATATTATCTTCAACACCCCTTTTAATTTCCTCCCATATCATTTCGCTCAACTCTTCCCAACTTGGCGAATTTGCCGGAAATTGCGCTTGTTTTATACTACCTTTTTTACCTTTAAGAATCTCAGACACTTTCATGCCTGCAAATTTTTGTGCGATGTTTCTTCCTCCTGATCTTACCTAAATTTCTTCAAATAAACGCTCTGATAAAAAACTCCCTGTAACTATTTAACCCCACTGCAACGAATAAGACTCTTTCAGGCTCTTGCACCCAATAGAGCATATCGGTAATTAATAAACTTATTTTGGGTATGCATATTCTGCTAAAATTAAATTTTACAGCTATTTTAGCAATAGCAGACAGTACAGCTCCACAATTACTGAGGAAAGTCTTATGCCTGCGATCGCACAATCTCCCAACCTACCAATTTTAAACGAAATCAACTCAGGATTACCCAATATTTGCGGTTTTGAAGCAGAAATTAGCGCCGCAGCCCACAGCCACGAACCAGTCTTTCTACCTACCACAAATCTGCGCCTCGAAAATATTCAAGCCGGATTTGCCTGCGCCCTGCATATGCACCAACCCACAATTCCAGCCGGTGCAAACGGCGAACTAATCTGCAATTTGCAGAATATGTTTGAAAATCCTAACCAAGGAGACAATCACAACGCCGGAGTCTTTGCTTGGTGTTATTCCCGCATGGGCGAATTCATTCCCCAACTAATTGCCGAAGGCTGCAACCCGCGAATTATGCTCGATTATTCCGGCAATTTATTGTGGGGATTGCGCCAAATGGGACGCGATGATGTCCTCAACAATCTCAAGCGGATTACCTGCGATCCTCAATACCAACCTTACGTAGAATGGCTGGGGACAATGTGGAGTCACGCCGTCATTCCCTCAACTCCCATTCCCGACATTAAACTCCAAATACAAGCATGGCAACATCATTTTGCATCCATTTTTGGCATTGATGCCCTCAAGCGCGTCAAAGGTTTTTCGCCCCCAGAAATGCACTTTCCCAATCACCCAGATACGCTTTACGAATACATCAAAGCTTTGAAAGAATGCGGCTACCGCTGGCTGATGGTGCAGGAACATTCTGTAGAAAATCTCGACGGTTCGGGATTGTCTCAAGACCAAAAATACATTCCCAACCGTTTGCAAGCCCGGAATTCTCGCGGCGAAACCATCAGCATTACGGCTTTGATTAAAACCCAAGGTTCCGATACAAAGTTGGTCGGTCAAATGCAGCCGTATTACGAAGCTAAAGTCCGCCAAAAACAGCAAATTGGCAATGTCACAGTTCCTTCTTTAGTCACTCAGATTGCTGATGGCGAAAATGGCGGCGTGATGATGAATGAATTTCCCAGTGCTTTTATGAAAGCTTGGCACGAAAACCGCGAAGATGGCGGCGGAAAATCGGGTGTTGTCGGTTTAAATGGGACTGAATATTTGGAGATAATTGAGGCGGCGGGTGTTAATCCTGATGATTATCCGATTTGTCAGGGAGTCAACCAGCACAAAATCTGGCAGTTAGTCAATCCCGACAGTGCGACGCCGGAAAAGGTCGAAAGTGCGATCGCCCAACTCAAGCAAACCGACCATAATTTTCATATGGATGGTGCCTCTTGGACTAACGATTTAAGTTGGGTGAAAGGCTACGAAAACGTCTTGGAACCGATGAATCAACTCAGCGCAGCATTTCACCAAAAGTACGACTCGCTGGTACAGCAAGATGCCTCCGTTACCAAGCAGTCTGAATATCAACAAGCTTTGCTTTACAACTTGCTGCTACAAACAAGCTGTTTCCGCTATTGGGGACAGGGAACTTGGACTGATTACGCGCGGGAACTTTACAACCGTGGCGCTGCTTTAATGAAGTAGGAAAATTTATTGTAGGGTGCGTCAGATACAAACTATTTGAGTAGTTTCAAATATTAGGTCTGATGCACCCTACATTTTTATTTCAAAGAAAGGACTAAAGTCCTCACTAGGAACCGCAATTGAGAAATTATTTCCTACATTTCAAAGAAAGGACTAAAGTCCTCACTAGAAACCGGGATTGAGAAATTATTTCCTACATTTCCTGCATCAACCGCAAATAATTCTGCCGCATTTGCGTCATGTTTTCCATCATTCGATTAGCCATATCTTTCTCTACATCGCTCATTTGCTGCCAAAATAAGGCCGATCGCCTCGCCATGATAGCTTCTTCCCACAAAATCTCCAAAAGTTGCGCCGCCATAGGGTTTTCAGCATCGATAATCGCGCACAATTGCTCGAAGGCTCGGTTTGCTTCGGTGTGAGTGTTGACATCCTGAACCAGGCTTAGGCATTTTTTGAGTTGTACGATCGGGTTTTCAGAAGAGTAAGCCATAATTTCACTAAGATAAGCGACAAAATTTACACTGATACCTTTGACATTACTAGAGTTTTGACACAGCCGTAGAGTTCCCTACATACCATCGCCAAGGTAAATCAATTCCTTGAGAAATCCCGATCCGCGTAGTTTGCACAAAATTTATTGTACCCTCCTCCACGGCTTGCTGAAATTGCTCGCTCCGGTGTTCCAACCGCAGCGCGTGGCCTGCATCTAAGGGAGAACCGCTGAAAGTTCGATCGATCTCCAGCACCTTACACAGTTTCCCAGGCCCGGCGGCGAGGCGCGATCGCTTTTTTTCGGGAATTCCAGCGAACCCCTTGGGAAGCACATCTAGCTGCAAAGCTCGAATCAACACACCGCTAGCAACCCCCTCTACATCCGTCACCACGTTAAAACAGTGATACATCCCGTAGATTAAGTAAACGTAGCAGATACCCGCAGGCCCGAACATCGCCTGATTGCGAGGAGTGCGCTGGCGGTAAGCGTGACAAGCAGGATCTCCCGGGGCGTAAGCTTCGGTTTCGACAATAATTCCTCGAATTTCTTCGCCATCAGGAAATTGTCGCACCAAAGCACAGCCCAGCAAATCTGGCGCTACGCCCGTAGACGGGCGCGCCAGCCAAAAATCTTCTACAATCTGAGTATTTTCGCTCACTAAATCAGGAGACACTCAATTATGGACGTTAAGTTAGTTTTAGCAGTCTTGACAGCAGTTTTCACCGTTTGCTGTTTGTTCTTCGGTACAAAAAACGGATTCTACGATAGCGACAAGTATCACGGTAACGGTTCTGCTCACTAATTTTAGGCGACTGTTAGTTGTTTAAAAAAAAACCGCTGTCTGTTATTGAGATGGCGGTTTTTTTTGATGAACCACAGAGGCCGCAGAGGACACAGAGATTGATGAGAAAACACAGAGCTCAAAGATTGACAAAAATTTCACAAATGATTGTGGGGCTGATGTTTGTTATTGAGATGGCGGTTTTTTTTTGATGAACCACAGAGGCCGCAGAGGACACAGAGATTGAGAAAACAGAGAACTCAAAGATTGACAAGTATTTCACAAATGATTGTGGGGCTGATTGCTATGTTTGCTTTGATTAAGGGTGAATGTTCCCATCGGGCATTTTAGTGCCCTGCAATTTAGTATTCTCGAAATCGGCGCATCCCGGCAGATTTAAACGAATTGTAGCTCCTCGGTCTGTTGATTTCATGTTCAAACCAACTGTGGCATTTTCTGGGTTATTCTTTTCGGGAACAGCACTGATCTTAAAATCCATATTTGCTGCTTGACCATTAGTATCAAGATTGAAACTTATGCCGCTACAGCCTAAATCTGCTCCGGTGAGGTTGGCTTTATTCAAGTTAGCATTTTTGAGGTTGGCATTCGCCAATTTTGCTCCTGATAAGTTAGCACCTTCTAGGTTGGCTCCCTGCAAGTTAAATCCTTGCAAGTCCATTGCTTTCAAGTTGACATTGCTGAGATTGCATTCGGGACACTGTTTGGTTTCGAGCAATTGCTTGACTAGGTTTTGTTGCTTAAAATCAGGTATGTATTTGGTCGCAGCTAATAAAACTGCGATCGACAATCCAACGGTAACTATATTTTTGGTTTTCATAAAAACTCATAAAAGCTGCGGCGGCTTTCTATCGCGGTTAATTATTAATACAAGAGTGCGATCGGCATCTCCAGAATTTCTACGAAAAAATTGCCTCGATATCAGACAAGCTCGGAGGTGCAATTAAACACTGCGGGAGTGATAAATCCCGCTTCTTTTCCTTCGCCAGTGCTGCTTTGGGTTTCCGGCTCGCCTCCGTCGGCTTCACTTGGATCGCTTTGTGGCCGCAAACGGATTTTTTTTTGAGCAGAGGGCGTGCATTTGCATATACCTGCGGACTGAAATCAAAGAAACTTTATTTATATCCCTGGAGTGAGCCGATCTTAGACAGATGTGAAGATGATTAAACAGAAAGGAAATACTTTACCTGCGCTGTTGGAAGTTCTCGGCAACTAATTTTGGCAAAATTGCTGCGATCGATGAATTTACTTAAAAAACCGTTGGCAGCAGCTCAGGTTTCCCAACCTAGCCAAAACACACCCTATCTGTAATCCCGATAATTCGGAGCGGCAATGAACACAATCAAACCCGAACCCAGAAGATCGCGCTTCATGGCTCTGCTGCTGACAACGCTACTGACATTTCCGCTTTTGAATGCTTGCGGTTCTAGCCAGCAAAGTTCCACCCCCCCGCCGACCGTTGACGACACTCGTGCTGGAGGAGTGCAAACTAATCGCGCCCAGACTCCTTTGCCACAAGCAAAAAAAGGCTTGAACAATGCTCAAAAAGTAGGGATTACTTTAGTAGGAGCAGCAGCTCTTTATTACCTCTACCGCCAGCACCAAAACAAGCAAGAACAGGGGCCGCAGGGAAAGTATTACCTTTCTAAAAACGGTCGCGTTTACTACCGCGATGCCCAGAATCGCGCTCACTGGGTAACGCCCCCGCCTGAAGGAATTACAGTTCCTGAGTCCGAGGCGGCGCGTTACCGCGAATTCCAGGGGTACAACAACCAAACTAGCGGCCGAGACCTCAGAAGCTTGCCGGAAGCTACAAGTCCTGTTCCGGCACAGTAGCCTCATCATTTGAGATGGTCACTGCCGCGATTTTTAATTAAATCTGGTATTCCAAATCTAAAACACCAGTTTTTCAACCCATAAAACAGAGGAATTTTATCATGGTAGACGGATTTTTCCGCAAGTTAAAAGATGCGATCGTCGGGCCAGACAGCGAGCAAGTCGATCCTGATGCCAATTATGACGATCGCGCAAATCCCGGACAGTTCGGCAACGTGCGTCCGGCCAGCGAAGACCCCTACGGCGACCCGGCCGACAACGTAGCGGATGCCGGACAGTTCGGCAACGTGCGTCCGGCCAGCGAAGACCCCTACGGCGACCCGGCCGATGAGGAAGTTGTTTGAGTTGAATTAGTTGGCTAGAAATTTTACCTGGTAAGCAACAGCACTCCTGCGGGGGTGTTTTTTTTGGCTGTTCTTTTGCTAGTTCTCAAAAACGGAGAAGGTGGGATTTGAATCAAAGCCTCGCTCTTGAATTACGAATTTCCGTCGTTCTAGCCATTTTTTGCACCCACTCTGAAAGTCCTGTTTTTGATTTGAGCGAACACTGAGCGACGTGCTGTAGGCTTAGTGCATCAGTCAAACTCAGCACTATCAGAGTAGGGAGCGAAAGATGAGCGAAAAATCTAATCCAGTCACAGCGAATACCACCGCAGACTACCTTGTTGGCTACGAGCGGATTCTAGACTACTTCCAACAAGCACAGAAAGAATGCCCCAAGGGCGTAGGACTAAAAAGAGACAGGAAAGCCAGCGGTGGTTACATAACGCTGCAATTCAAGTTAGGTAACAAGCGGGTCAACAAAACTTGTGGGTGCTACCTGACGATGCAAGGTATCACTGATGCTTTGAGGAAAGCTCATCTAGTTGCTAGCGCTTTACAATCCTTCTCTAGCGAGAGTCGATTTTTAGCCTGGTATGATGATGTTATTTTGGACAAACATGTCATCAAGAATGATTTGATAACGTTTGGTGAGGCGATAGCAAAAGTAGAGAAAGAATACTGGGAAGGACGTACTAAACGCCGTCAACAACGTGACAGGGGTAATGCTAGCCATCAAAGCTCCTGGGGATGTGTTTACGGACAATATTTTAAACTGTTACCAAGGGAGGCAATCGTAAACTCAGTAGATATTTTGTCTGTCATTCACATTAAGAAGCAAGGAACTAAATGCTTTAAGAACTGTTTGTGTGCCATGAAGAAACTAGCTGAGACTATTGGCGATACTGAGTTGTTGTGTAGACTTAAAGAAATTGACGGTACGCAAACAGAATTCCGGGAAGACCTTCAAACTTTATCAGTCGATGATTTTCTAAAGCTTCGCATTCAGGTTCTCAGTGTCTCAGATGACAAGCGCTACCATCTGGAATCACGCAAACGGTGGCTGTGGGTGTTCTCGATGCAGATGGTGTATGGCTTTCGGGTTCACGAAGTGTTTGCTATTCAGAACATCGACAAACCTTTTAAAACAAAGGATGGCGTTATTATCCCGGCACTGAGTGAGCCAAGCAACATAAAGATGATTGCTGTTGTTGGTGACAAGACATTACTCGACACGACGACCAAAACTGGCTACCGACTGTGTGTGCCGATGCTTCCCCCTACTCATCTTGACTTGATAGAGTGCTTAGAAATTAAGTCAGGTAAATTGCCTGAGATTGGCACGCTATCAAGTAATCCGAAAACAATTGCGGGACTATATAGTGACCGCGCTCAAAATATTTTAAGAAGATGGAATAAAGGTTTTACTCAAACCCACGCTTTACGCCATCTTGCTAATCTCAGCGGTCAAATGGCTGGGATGTCTCAGGAAACAAGAGCTAAAAGTTTGGGGCATTCACCACAGATGAATGAAACTGTTTACAAGCGTCGCGCTAACACTGAGACAACAATTGATTTATTAACTCAGTCTACGAAGGAAGCTATTCCTTTGGGTAGTGCGATTGGGGCACTTAAGCAGTTAGGTAGTGATGCGAAAAATGTCAAATTGCTAGCCGCTATTTACGGCATTACACCCCACGAAGTGATGGAGTTGCTTGCCGAATAATTTGAAACAAAACTTTACAGTTCCTGCGTTGACAAGGGATTGTAAGTCTGCAATCGTGAGTAACTAAGGAAGATTGATGCGCGACTGACTAGCACTTCCAATGCTAATCAAGTCACGACTTCCCCAAATCGTTGTGTTGGAACGTTTGGAGCCGAATAATTATGACATTTTCAGACGATTGTCTTTGCGGACGATCGCAACTCTTTACGTTTAAGGCGAAAGAGACAGTTACTATTGACCGCGCAACCCTTGAGCACATTTTTGCCTTGCTGAATGGGTGCAGCGCCAATTTTAAGTATTTGTGCGACAACGATATTTTTGTGTTTGCCACAAAGAACTACCTTGCCAGTCTGGACAACCCCGAAAACGGTAAAGCCCTTAATCTACTGGGCGCATGGACGGACACTTGGCCCGACGCGAGTGAGGAGCTTGCAGATGGATTAGAGGAAGCTTTGCAATCAATCAAATTCATTTTGGCCGCTAGTGCTGGGGGCGGGAATGACTAAACCTGCTGCTAGTTGTCGGCGGATTGACCAACTCAAGGCTCTGGCTTTTGCCTGTGGTTTCACCAACGAAGACGCTAAGCAGTTCGGGAAGCTTTCCAAGACTGCTACTTGGGAAGCGCTGCTAGAACTTTACCTAGTTGATAGCGAGTCGCTAGACACAGTGCTAGACATAATGCTAGACAGTGTAGACACTTTTGTAGACACCACTAGCAGCACTAGACAAAAAGCTAGACATTCACAAAACCTTGCAGGGGGCTAAGCTTAACGGCTGCGATTGCTTGTGCTTTAACTGCTGGCAATATCGCCCGCGAACTGTTAGTCAACAGGAGGAAGAGGAAAAGTGAAAACGCGGGCCGGGGGGGGAGCTGGTTTATGGCCCGCCCCCCCGGCCGTGCCTCTAGAATTTAAGGCGCCGCAGGCAACCGGACCTGAGTAATACCCGGTACACTCTTTAACAAGTAGAAAAAAAGCTTAATAGATAATGTTAGTTGAAAAATGGCAAAAAATAGATAACAAACGATTTATCATCTATTTTGATATGTTTTCTGATTACTTGATTCCTTCTTTAAGCTCCTGGGTTTATCTAGCGGGATTTTTCCGATGTTCCGCTAGCAAGCTCTGCCGAAGTTGCACAGATTCCGCCGGAACTTCGGAAAAATAGCCGCAACTTTCCGGCAAGATGTAGGATTTAAATTGGTGGGACTCTAGCCTTGAGCAATTGAGGTGCATCCGGTAGGCAGCCCAAGAAATGCTTTGACAAGAGAAAGAGTAGGCGAATCTGTCGCGGTCGATGGCGACGAATGGGTTCGGGAATCTCCCAAAGTAGGTTGCTAGGAAGGGCGGGTTAAAACCCGGTAAACAGACGGCCCGGTGATAAGCGCCGTGAGTGCATACGACCCACCAGAGGTAAGCTGGACTCTCATTTGCACGAGGTGACTGGCTTTTTATCGCAAGCAAAACGCATTCCTTTGATGCTTGATTTTGCATGGCGATACAAGCTGGTTCCATTTAAGCTTTAAATTTTTCAAAAAAGTAAACGCCAAAAAACCGCTGCCTTCTAATTGGAACCTAGGGTGCAGCAGTTTTGAGGATTCATCCACATTCAACTCGCTGTGAGCGAGCTAAATTTCGTGTACAACGATTCTACTTCGATCGGCGGTCAAGTTACAAGCAATCGCGGAAATCTTACCCGCGCAACCAAAGAAAATCAATGCCCGCACTGTGGTAAGCCCGACTGGTGCTACTTTATCGGCGAACTTTCAGTATGTAATCGCGACCAGCCACCCGCTACTGGTTGGGAAGCAACATCGAAAGCTGATAAGGATGGCAAAATTTACTATGCCCCCATCCAACAGAAAAAAAGTATTCGCCCTCGCAAGACTCGCTACTGGGAGTATTTCACCCGCGACGGCTTGCCACTGGTTCGGGTTGTTCGATTTGATAATGGTGAAGGCAAAACTGACTGGGCTCAAGAAAGCTGGGGTAAATGTAAGGCTTCTCGACAGATAGGCTGGGTAGCTGGAACTAAGGGGGTGGCGCGTGAAAATATCCCCATTTATCGTTATACCGATGTCCAGAAAGCGATCGCAAATAATGAACTGATTTTCATAGTTGAAGGGGAATCTTGCGCCGATGTACTTTGGGATTTAGGCTTGGCCGCTACCTGCAATATTGGCGGTTCCGGCAAGTGGCGAAACACTGACACAAGTGATTTAGAGGGCGCTAACGTCGTAATCTGCCCTGACCGCGATAAACCAGGCATCAAACACGCTGAGCTATTGCATCAAGAATTCCCCGGCGCGTTGTGGCTTTACCCTTTCCCTGAATCTAAAGCTTGGGAAAACTTACCCGAAAGCAAGGGGCTAGACATTGCCGACTGGGTTGAACACCACAAAATAACTGCGGACGATATCAAAGCGGCGATCGGAGACAAGAAAACTTTTGACACTCTCCGGCAGACGCAAAAAATCGTTACTCATCCAAAATTTGAAGCCCCCAATTTTTCCGACCTGGCAACCAAAATTGATGAATTGCTTGAGTTGGACTTAAGGAAGTCGCAGATTCAAATCAAGATTTCAGAGCTAGCTCAGACTTACCGATTTACTTCTGCTGAGATTTGGAAAATTTACCGCACTCGCGAACAGGAATTAGAGCAAGAATCTGATCAAGAAGATACAGCGGCCGAAGTTGCCCGCTTACTCGCCTCAAAAGCTACTAATGTCAATTTGTTTGAAATTTTGCCACAACCTTTGGCAGAGGCAATTGTAAGACTAGCTACAACTTTGAATTTAAAGCCTGAAGGCTATACGCTGGCTTTGTTTACACAGGTATCAACTCTACTGAAAGCCAGCACAACCACAATGCTTTACCCTCAAACTAACTTCAGGGTATGCCCGAATTATTTCGGTGCCCTGGTTTCAGAAAGCTCTCAAAAGAAAACTCCGGTTATTCGTGCAGTCATCATTGACCCGATGGAAGCATTAAAAGTTGTTAGTGACCAAGAGTTTGAGAAAGCTAGGCTTGCTTACGAAGAAGATTTAAATCACTGGAAGGCTGACAAGGAACCCGATAAAGGCCCGATGCCTAAGCCACCAGCTCAGAAAATTTACCATTTTACAACAGCAACAGGAGAAGGCATTGCTGCACAAGTAGGCAGGTTGCCACAACAATCTTTACTTTGGGTAGCTGACGAGCTTGCGGGTGCTTTCAAATCCGCTAACCAGTACCGAGGGGGTAAGGGTTCTGATGAAGAAAATTTACTTGAATATTGGAGCGGTGGCGGTTCTGCCGTTTTACGTGCTGCGGGCTTAGCCGTGAATGCAAGGAATGTCGGTCTTTCAATATTTGGAAATATTCAGCCAAAAGTTTTGGCAACGTTCTTGGGAGAAGGCAATGATGACAACGGCAAATTTGCCCGCTTTGATTTTGTTCAACAGCCACTAGCCGCAACAGAACTTTTTGAGGATGCGCCAAGCGTTGACCTAACTCCAATGCTAACTTCGCTGTATGGAAGGCTAGACACATTGCCTCCCCAAAAATTTGAGCTAGACAAGGCTGCTAGAAAACTTTTTATCGCTTATTACAATCAGTGCGAACGCGATCGGATAGCAAGTTCTAAGCAAGGAATGCGCTCGATGTTTGGCAAAGCTCCTGAGAAAGTCGGCAAGCTGGCAACTATACTGCACTGCATTCATGGTGCGTTTCAGAGTGTCGAGATTTCTTCAGCTATTTCTGCTGAAACTATCCGAGCTGCTATCAAATTCGTGAAATACACCACAGACCAAGCTTTGAGTTTAAATCTAGAAATTTGCGACTCAACAGCGCTGGCTCCTAGTTTGGCAAAAATTATTTCGCTAGCAGAACGCAAGGGTGGGATGGTATCAGCTCGAGATATCAGCCTATCTTTTGATTCAAAACATCGTCCCACAGGGCAGCAAATACGCGATTGGTTTCGAGAATTAGTTGTTTTGAAGTATGGCGAAGTTACATCTAAAGGGCAAAAAATCACCTTTACCCTCACTCCACACTCCACAGTATCCACACTAGACTCTAACCAAGACATAGTAAGCGCTCAGGTTATCTACAGTAACAAATTACCTTATCCACACTTATCCACATTTAACGACAAAAGTGTGGATAAGTGTGGATACACTGTGGATAACCCTATCCACACCTTTAAACCTTTACCAGATAAGACTTTAGAGCTAAGTGTGGATACTGTGGATACAAAAACACCTTCTTCCAAAAACTCAAAATCCTTAATGATGAGCTGTACTACAGAAATAGAGGTTTCTACAGCAACCACTACCAAAAATCTCAGAACCTTTGAGAAAGGCGATCGAGTTGTAATTAAAGATGTGGGCGGTATGTTCCAAGGTGTTCGCGGTGAGATTTCGGATGTCTGGCACGGTCGCGCTGGTGAGACTTACATTGTCAGATTCGACAAGCCTGTGAGGAATATTCGGCAGACAGAATGTGAAGGCTCCAACCTGATGAAGCTCTAGAATCCCTCAATTCTGGGATTTTGAGATTCTACTTGCTCTCCCAAAATCCCCGCCGATCGCCTTGTGCCAATTGGCTTAGATTTTGGGGTCGGTTCGGTGTGCCAGTTTTTTAAAATTGTGCCAATTATGCGCTAGACAAACGCTAGACAAGTTGAAACTAATTTCTAAAAACACTAGACAGCAACTAGACATAGAGCTAGTATGTGTCTAGTGGTAATTAGAAGCATTAGACATGACGGACAGAGTGCAGCTTAATTTGAGATTAGACGGACGGCGCGATTTACTGGAAACGATTAAAGAGGTAGCAGCAGCGCAGGGCTTGAGCGTTAATGCTTGGGTGGTGCGGACTTTAGAAACAGCAGCCAATTCTTCTGCAACTCCGATCACAAAATCTGAACTTCTACCCGAACCAATGCCCGCAATTCGAGATATAGAACCCGTGCTAGACATATTGCTAGACGGTAAACTAGATACACTACTAGCAGCTAAGTTTGCAGGGATTGAAGAACGCTTGGGAAAATTGAGTGCCTGAGTGATGGCAACGATGAATCACTCAGGCAGGAATTGAAAGCGGCCAACAAGCAACTTGCAGAATGGGATGCAGAACTCAATCAGTTACACGAGCGCAACGGCGATTTGGTCTTAGAAGTTCAGATGCTGAGGCAAGAACTCAAGAAAGAACGCGCCGATCGGGAAGCAAATCAAAACTCAGCTCCGACCGACGCGGATTTTCCAGAGCCGGCAGACTTGCTCAACCAGTTGAAAGCCAGACGCAAAAAGTCCGGGGCAAACTTGGCAGATATGGAAGTGGTTTTGGAGATACTTGAAACCGACAGGAGCGAAATTTGAGCGGAAAGTAGGACGATCGGCAATACAATGAACCTGAAACCCTTGCTCTGAAAAAGACATATAAAATGAGCACGGAGGGATTTGAACCCCCGACCCTCAGGACCGGAACCTGATGCTCTATCCACTGAGCTACGTGCCCTCGACTTTTGCCATCATAACACGTCTTGCCGAAAATGGCTAGTGGATCAACCAAATTCGATCGCCAGTCTCCAAACCCCTCACTCCCTAGGGAACTCGCCCACAGAGGGCGCATCAGCCAGTTATCGAAGCCAGAGACTGCAAATTTTGCCTATATCGTCAATAATTACGACAATAGGTAAAATAATATACTCTCATATAGCAAAGATTAGGTTCGCATTCGATCGCCGTTAAACATCTACCACACCTAATATAGCCCCCATGAATTCCCTCTAGCTCATCGGGGATGGCGCTGCTGTCAAGACAAACTCTGCAAGGACGCTTCTAGGCTAAGTTCACCAAACCTCTAAATCTGATGATTTCTAAAATTTTAGACAAATTACCGCTGCGAACAGTTCTGATAGTTCCATTTGTACTGCAAATCGTCGGAGCAGTGGGACTCGTAGGATATTTGTCTTTTAAAAACGGACAAAAAGCAGTTAACAACCTAGCCACTCAGTTAATGAGCGAGGTGAGTTTGCGTGTCGAGCAAAACCTGCAAGTTTACCTGAGAACTCCCCATCAAATCAATCAAAGCAAGCTCGATACAGTGAAGATCGGGTTTTTAAGAATGGATGATTTGTCAAAATGGGAGAAATATCTTTGGCGGCAAGTAAAACTATATCCCTATATCAATTTTACTGCCGTTGGCAACGAAAAGGGAGATTATCGATCCGGAGAACAACTTTCTAACGGCTCCCGAACGATGAATGCGATCGAGAAATCTACTGGAGGAAATTTTTATTCTTACAATACTAATGATACGGGCGATCGCACTACCATAGTAACAGTTATTAAGAATATTGACAGTAGACAACATTCTTCCTACAAAGTTGCCGTAAAAGAAGGCAAGCCGACATGGAGTCCGGTTTACGTTTCCTTCCTAGAGCCGACATTAATTATCAGCGCTGTCCAAGCTGTATACAGCGAAAAAAATCAGCTAGAAGGAGTATTGATTGCTGCTTTGCGTATCGACTATATAGGCAGATTTCTCAACAGTCTAAAAATTGGAAAATCGGGACAAGCCTTTATTATCGATCGCCAAGGTAATTTGTTAGCAACTTCTACCACAGAAAAACCATTTCGCACTAGCGGTAAGGAAAAAAAGATATTTAAAGTAAAAGAAAGTAGTAACCCTCTTACTCAAGCTACAGCCAAATATTTAACTACACAATTTAAACAATTAAATATTAAAAAAACGGAATTATTAAAATTTGAAATAAATGGCAAGCGACAATTTTTAAAAGTCCTGCCATTCCAAGACGGCAAAGGCTTAGACTGGCTGATTGTAGTAGTAGTTCCCGAAGCAGATTTTACCGAAGAAATCGATGCCAATACCCGTCTGACGATTTTGCTTTGTTTCGCAGCTTTAGTAGTAGCTGTATCCATTGGTATTCAAACTTCTCGCTGGGTAACAAATCCTATTTTGCGCTTAAATACAGCAGCCAAAAATATTGCTAAAGGTGAATGGGATAAAACAGTAGAAAGTCAACGATCCGACGAATTGGGGGAATTAGCCCAGTCCTTTAACAGCATGGCTCAACAACTGCAACAATCTTTTGAAACTTTAGAACAGCGAGTGCGAGAGCGGACTGCTGAATTGGCTGTAGCTAAGGACAAAGCCGAAGTAGCAAATCAAGCTAAAAGCACCTTTCTGGCTAACATGAGTCACGAATTGCGATCGCCACTCAATGCAATTCTCGGCTTTTCCCAACTGATGACTCGCAGCCAAAATCTATCCCCAGAACATCAAGAAAATATTAGCATAATTAGTAGCAGCGGAGAACACCTCCTCACCCTGATTAATAACGTACTCGATTTATCTAAAATTGAATCGGGGCGCACCACCCTCAATCCCAAAAAATTTGACCTCTATCAACTGCTAAACGACTTGGAAGATATGTTTCAGCTTAAAGCAGATGACAAGCACTTACAGCTAGTTTTCGAGCGCAGTCCCGACGTGCCGCAATATGTAGAAACTGACGAGTTGAAATTGCGGCAAATCTTAATCAATCTGCTCAACAACGCTCTAAAATTCACAAATGAAGGCGGCGTTGCGGTCAGAGTTAGCAAGCAATCATCCGACACAAATAACAAGAGAGAAGGCGAAAGCATTGATATTTCATTATCCTCAGAAAATAACGAAATTTTCGCACCTAATAGTTATGAAACCAACCAAAATAAATATTCAGAAAACCCGATTTATGCAACCACAGATAACGGTTTAGGTTCTACCTCTTCCTTATTTCTTCATTTTGAAGTCAAAGATACTGGCCTAGGTATTGAGACCAATGAATTAGACAATCTTTTTGAAGCTTTCGTGCAAACCCAATCAGGCAAAGATTCGCAAGAAGGTACAGGTTTGGGATTACCAATCAGCCGCAAATTTGTGGAATTAATGGGCGGTGAAATGAGCGTCAGTTCGGCTGTAGGGGAGGGAACTAATTTTAAGTTTGATATTCAAGTGATTGCGGTCGATGCGACTGATATTGAAAGTCAAAAGCCTACCCGCCATGTGATTGCACTCGCACCCAATCAACACCCTTATCGAATTTTAATTGTAGACGATAAACCGCTCAACCGCCAACTGTTAATCAAACTTCTTCATCCTCTAAATTTTCAACTAAAAGAAGCTACTAACGGTGAAGAAGCTATTGAGCTTTGGGACTCTTGGGAACCCCATTTAATTTGGATGGATATGAGAATGCCAGTGATGGACGGTTACGAAGCAACAAAACACATTAAAGGCACGATTAAAGGTCAAGCTACTGCTGTTATTGCGCTGACAGCGAGCGTTTTGGAGGAAGAACGGGCAGTTATTTTGTCGGCTGGCTGCGATGCTTTTATGCGGAAACCTTTCCGGGAAGCCGATATTTTTGATGCTATGCACAAACATATCGGAGTGCGCTATATTTATGAAGATCCGGGTCAAGCTAATTTATCGGCAATCCCAGAGCGCGATCGCGAAATGATTGAGGCTGATTTCGTAAAATTGCCTGAGTCGCTGGTAGCGGATTTAAAGCTCGCCATACTGAATGTAGATATGGATTTAATTGAAATATCCATCGAGCAAATTCGAGAAAAGGATACAGTAACCGCTAGTGCGATCGCCCATTGTATAGAAAATTTCGAGTACGACAAAGTTTTAAAGTTAATCTCTCAAGCAGAATCACATGAATAACAACATTCCTAGCACCGATCGCGGTAATATTTTAGTAGTTGACGACACCCCAGCTAATTTGCGGCTGCTAGCTGGAATTTTGAACGGTAAGGGCTATAAAGTCCGCCCCGTACCTAACGGTGAATTAGCGCTTTCTGCTGCAAAAGGTATGCCTCCCGATTTGATTTTGTTGGATATTATGATGCCCGAAATGAACGGGTATGAAGTTTGCGAAAAAATCAAAGCAGACGAACGCACTCGCGACATTCCGGTGATTTTTATTAGCGCGATTAATGACGTACTAGATAAAGTAAAAGCCTTTGCTGTTGGAGGGGTAGACTATATTACCAAGCCCTTTCAAATGGAAGAGGTTCTAGTCAGGGTAGAAACCCATTTAGCAATGTGCCACTTGCAAAAAAAACTCCAAGAGAAAAACGATCAACTGACAGTCACTTTAGACGAACTGCAAGCAACTCAGCATCAATTAGTTCAATCAGAAAAAATGGCCGCATTAGGGCAACTGATTGCCGGTATTGCTCACGAAATCAATACACCACTGGGCGCAATTCGATCGTCTATTGGCAATATTACCAACTTTTTGGATAACAATCTCGAAAGTTTACCAGTTTTTTTTAAAGAACTGTCAGCCGAACGCCAGCACGATTTTTTAAGTTTGATGTACAGTGCCCGCCAACAAAATTACTCTTTATCTACGCGAGAAAAACGGGAATTAAAAAGAGGCGTAAAGCAGCAACTAGACTCCGAACAAATTGATAATGCTGACAGTCTTGCTAACATTTTAGTAAATATTGGATTGCACGGAAACTTGGACAAATTCTTGCCATTGCTGAAAGATCCTAAAAGCGAAAATATCATCAAAACCGCCTACGATTTTGCTAGCATTCACAGAAGCGCCAAAACCATAGCTACCGCTACAGAACGCGCTGCTAAAGTCGTTTTTGCCCTGAAACATTATGCGCGTTACGATGTCAATGGCGAAAAAATACAGGTGAATATTACGGATGGAATTGAAACTGTATTGACTCTTTATCAAAACCAACTCAAGCAGGGTGTGGAGACAGTCAGAAACTATCAAGCTGAATTGCCTATGGTATTTTGTTATTCCGACGAGCTCAATCAAGTTTGGACAAATTTAATTCACAATGCCTTACAAGCGATGGACAATCAAGGAACTTTAACAATTGAGATCCAGCAGCAAGATACCAACGTTGTAGTAAAAATCACGGACAGTGGAAAGGGGATTACACCGGAGATTTTACCGAGAATTTTTGAGCCTTTTTTTACTACTAAACCTGCTGGAGAAGGCAGCGGGTTAGGATTGGATATCGTTGATAAAATAATTAAAAAACATCAGGGTAAAATTGATGTAAAGTCTGTGCCAGGGCAAACAGAATTTATAGTGTCTGTACCGATAAATTTAATGGAGTAGTTGACACTCCCCAGATATCTATAGGATTTATCAAAAAGGTGAGATTTTAGATTATTCGACTTATTTCGACTATGCGAGCGTACAATTTTTAGATTGAGGGATTGAGGGATTGAGCGATTGATTGGTCAATACTTCATATTTTGCTCTAACTACTATATCTGGGGCTAAAAATTGGCAGTCTACCCCGCAGAATGTAGAATTTAGACAACGATGTGCTTACAGGTCGGGGTTCACTCAGCCAGACTAAAGGAGGAAACTAGCGATGTCTAAACCAGCAATTTTGTGTGTTGACGATGAAGTAGCGGTGTTGGAAAGTCTGGAAATTGAACTGCAACAGGCATTTAACGGTAAATATCTGTGCGAATTTGCTGAAAGTGCAGCAGAAGCGTTGGAAATTATTGAAGAGCTATGTGAAAATGAGGTTAACATTCTAGTGATTGTCTCGGATTGGTTGATGCCCGGAATGAAAGGAGATGAGTTGCTGATTGCAATTCATCACAAATATCCGCAAATCGTGACAGTTATGCTAACGGGACAAGCAGATAAAGAAGCAATCGAACGCACAAAAGCTCAAGCCAATCTTCATGCTTTCATACAAAAGCCTTGGAAAAATCAAGAATTAATTGAAGCAATTAAGTCTGGTCTAGCAAATTTATGAAAAAGCCAGTCATTATTTGTGTTGATGATGAGCAGACTATACTCGATAGTCTGGAAATAGACTTGCTCAAAGCCTTTGAAGATAAATATTTAATTGAAACGGCCCAAAGTGGCGAAGAAGCTTTAGAGTTGCTATCCGAACTTTTAGCAGAACAGTATGAAGTTCCTTTGGTTATTTCCGATCATATTATGCCGAATATGAAAGGAGACGAGCTATTGAGGAGCGTTCATGCCATTTCGCCGAAAACTCTCAAAATTATGCTGACGGGGCAGGCAGATTTGGAGGCGGTAGCCAATGCTATTAACTATGCTAAGTTATACCGCTACATAGCTAAACCTTGGCAATCTGATGATTTAAAATTAACGGTCACTGAGGCGATTTATAGATATTTTCAAGACAAACAATTAGCTGAAAAGCAAATAGAACTTCAGGAGATGAATCAGGAGTTGGCCAGATTAAACCGCAAGCAGGCGATGCTGATTTCCAAACTCCACGAAAACGAAAGTCGGTTGACGCAATATCTTGAAGCCATGCCGCTGGGCGTGTGCGTGCTGGATGCTAACGGTCAATCTTTTTATGCAAATCAGAAGGCGCGGGAAGTTTTTGGTAAAGGCACGGTGCCGCATATTAATTCGGAGCAGAAAGCGGCAATTTATCAATTTTATAAAGCCGGAACTAATGAGAGATGTCCTGTGGAAGAGTTGCCAATTATGCAGGCGCTCCGGGGCGAAACAGTGCGGACTGAGGGTGTAGAAATTAGGACTGGAAATAAGATTATTCCGGTGGAGAGTTGGGCGACTCCTATTTATGATTCTATTGGCGATATTTGCTACGGGATTATTGCTTTTACTGATATTACAGAACGCAAGCAAGCTGAAACAGCGCTGGTGCAAGCTGAAGAGAAGTATCGCCAGATATTTAAAAATGCTCTTGAAGGTATTTTTCAGACTGCACCGGGGGGAAAATTGCTCAGCGCTAATCCTGCTCTGGCTCAAATTTACGGCTATGATTCCCCTGAAGAATTGATCGCAAGTGTTAATGATATTCAGCGGGAATTCTACGTGCAACCGCATCGCCGTCAAGAGTTTTTGGCGCTGATGGAAAAGTACGGTAGCGTGTCTGAGTTTGAGTCGGAAGTTTATCGCCTAGATGGTAGTGTTATCTGGATTTCTGAGGACGCACGCACTGTTTTTGATGCTAGCGGTGATGTGCTTTACTATCAAGGTTTTGCTGAGGATATTACTTTGCGAAGACTGGTAGATGTGGAACGACTCAAGTTTACAAATGATTTAGAAAAAGCTTTGGTAGCTCAAGAAAAGTTAAATGGAGCGCTGTTAGAAAGTGAAAATCGGCTGACTCAATTGCTGGAAGCAGTGCCGGTGGGTATATTTGTGATAGATAATGTCGGAAAACCTTGCTATATGAATTCTTGGGCTGAAAAAATATTTGGCAAAGGCTTGGTTTCTGATGTTGTTCCTAGCAATTTGTCGGCAGTTTATCAAATTTATTGTGCTGGAAGCAATGAGCTGTATCCGGAGGATCTCCAACCGATTGTACGGGCGCTGCGGGGGGAAGTGGTGCACGTTGACGATGCGGAAATTCACGGCCCTGAGAAGATTGTGCCGATCGAGGTTTGGGCGACTCCAATCTACGACGAACGGAAAAACATAGTTTACGCGATCGCGGTTTTTCAAGATATCACAGAGCGTCAAGAGGTAGAAACCGAGCGGCAAAAATTCACAAACGAGCTCGAAAAAGCTTTAGCAGCGGAAGAAAATTTAACAGATGCTTACGGGCGGTTTGTGCCGCACCAATTTCTCCACTTTCTGGGATATGAAAGTATTCTGGACGTAAAATTAGGCGATCAAGTACAGAAAGAAATGTCGGTGCTGTTTTCAGATATTCGCGATTTTACTACTCTTTCTGAAACTATGAATCCTGAAGAAAATTTTCAATTTATTAATGCTTATTTGTCGCGGATGGAACCAGTAATTACTGAAAATTTTGGGTTTATTGATAAATACATTGGCGATGCGATTATGGCGTTGTTTAATGGCAGTGCGGACGATGCTGTGAAAGCTGGAATTGGTATGTTAGAACAGCTTAACGAGTACAATGTCAGCCGTCATCAACCCGATCGCCCGCCGCTGCAAATTGGCATTGGCATCAATACCGGTTCTTTGATGTTAGGTACGGTTGGCGGCCAAAGTCGGATGGACAGCACGGTGATTAGCGATGCAGTAAATTTAGCTTCCCGCGTGGAAGACTTGACGAAAGAGTATGGAGTTTCGATGTTAATTACTCACAATACTTTTATACAGTTGAACGATATTTATGATTTTAGATTGATCGATCGCGTTACAGTGAAAGGTAAGTCGCAATTGGTAACAGTTTATGAAATATTCACGGGAGATCCGCCGGAGGTGCGACAAAAAAAATTAGATACAAAGACAATCTTTGAGGAAGGTTTAGTATTGTACAATAATAATAGGTTTGTCGAAGCGAGAAGATTGTTTTCGCAGTGCAAACAAATCAACCATGAGGATAAGGTAGCTAAAATTTATATGCAGCGATGTGTGAAACGGGCGATATATTCTATATAAAATTATTTAAACTTTTTGACTGCGGTGTGAGCGCTAACGTCGAAGGATTTGAGATTGAAAAAATGAGAATGAATAAAAAAAGTTGTAACAATAATAAAGAATTTTTGCAAAAAGTCTACTGATTGCGTAAGAGTTGGGAACTATATCATGTCCGGCTGAACACCATAACAAATACGGTTGCACTCATACATGATGCTAACTGTTAACTGTTAACTATTAATTTACTACTCCGAGGAAGAGAGGATTTGATATGAATCGATAGGACAGGATATAATTGTTTTTTAGATGGGCA
Source organism: Microcoleus sp. CZ3-B2 (assembly GCF_036705055.1). Lineage (NCBI taxonomy): Bacteria > Bacillati > Cyanobacteriota > Cyanophyceae > Oscillatoriales > Microcoleaceae > Microcoleus > Microcoleus sp. CZ3-B2. The sequence goes on from NZ_JAUBTN010000018.1 coordinate 83,969, forward strand.
GGGAAACGCAAACAATTGTTTCTTGCTGCGGTAAACTTTCTATTTTAAATCCTCCTCCGTGCAATTCTGCAAGGCGTTGAACTATGGCTAAGCCCAATCCCAAACCTGCTTGTTGGTAAAGTTTGCGATCGAACTGTCTGTAAGCTTCTAGCTGTGCAATGCGATCGGGAGTCAGACCGCGTCCTTGGTCTTGTACAGAGAGAATAAACGTCCGATCTTCGACAAAAGTGCTTAAAAAAACTGGAGTTCCTTCTACAGAAAATTTGAAGGCATTGTCGAGCAGTTCCTCAACAATTTTTGTGAGTTTTATAGAATCGATAGCAACTGACGAATCTTGCAAATTTAAGTGTAAGTCGTCGGTTCTATTCACTTGTTTTGCTTGCTGCCGTGCTTTTTCAGTCAGCAAAGATTTGACGCAGCTAAATTCGCTGCTACGCATCTCTTTTAGCTGTTCGGGATTGGTGGCAGCTATTTCCAGTTCTGCATAGAGCAAAACGTTCTGAATCAGCCTATACAAGCGATGACCGGAAGTGTTAATTTGACCGATCATTTCTAATATTTCTGCTTTTTCAAAAACTTGATATTCGGATAAAATTAGCTCAGAAAAACCCAGAATGGCATTCAAAGGAGTCCGCAATTCGTGGGGAAGAGACATACTAATATTAGTCCGCAATTCGTCTAGGGTTTTTTGAGACTGCTTGCTAATGGTTTTATATTTTTCAAGTCGAATAGCAATTGCTTTTAGCAGTTCTTGCGGCGTACAAGGCTTAGTAATGTAATCGTCTGCTCCCAGTTCCATGCCCGTGCGAATGTCATTTTTATCGGCTTTGGCTGTGAGGAAAATAAATGGAATTGTGGCAGTTAGGGGTTCGGAGCGCAAGGCTTTGAGGACGGCGTGACCGTCTATTTCCGGCATCATCATGTCGCACAAAATTAAATCTGGGATTTGGGCGATCGCCAATTTGATGCCGGCTCGGCCGTTGGTGGCTCCAATTCCTTGAAAATTCTCGGCTTCAAGTAAATCTAAAATATTTTCTCTAATCGATTCTTCGTCTTCTATTACCAAAATTTTTGCCACGGTCGTTACTCCTTTTGATTAATAATTGGTTGGAAAATTTTGCTTTCCGAACCTTGATAATTTTGTTATTCTTGGATAAAATTTAGGTGAGTGGTTGATGTTTATAGTTAAGCATTAAGCGATTATTGTGTTTGTGAAATCAAAGGCAAGGTAATAGTGAAAGTTGTACCTTTTTCTTCTTGGCTGTCGATCGCTAGTTGGCCGCCGTGCAGTTCTACAGCCCGTTTCACAATCGCTAAACCGAGGCCTGTTCCCGAAATAGTGCCGACATTTGTAGAGCGGTAAAAAGTTTCCAAGATTCGCTCTAGATCGGCTTGGGGAATCCCGATGCCACGGTCTTGAACTTGGAAAACAGCTTTTTGGTTTTGACAGTTGAGCTGTAAGGAAATTGTACTGCCGGCGGGGGAATATTTGATGGCATTTGAGAGAATGTTTCCCAAGATTTGCCGCAGCAGTTTTTTATCCATTTGAGCGTTGCAGTTGTCGCCTTCATGTTTAAAGGCGATCGGGTGTTGGTTGCTGTCGTTGAGCTGCTGTTCTTCTACCAGTTGACGGCAAAATTTTTCGAGGTTTAAGGAAACTGGTTGAAACTGCAAGGTGTTTGCTTCGATTTTGCCAATTACTAGAATATCTTCTAATAACTCTGTCATGCGTTTAATTGCTATTTGAATCCGCGCAAAATGAGTAGATTTTTTATCTTCAGTCCACTTAGAACTGTAGTCTTGCAGCAATCCACTCGAAAATTGGATGGTTGTTAAGGGGGTGCGGAACTCGTGGGAAACCATTGTCACAAATTTGGCTCGCAGTTCGGAAAGTTCCTTTTCTCGTGCGAGGGTTTTGAGAATTTCTGCTTCGGCTCGTTTGCGATCGCTAATGTCGCGGGCTTCAGCAATCAGCAGCAAAACTTGTCCCGTGTCATTTTTAACAGGTTTCAGTGATAAATCAACTGTGATAATTTGGCCACTTTTGCCTAACAAGTCTATTTCGCGGCGAAAAAATTCACCCTTAGCAGCCTTGGCGAGACCTTCTTTTAATTGTTCTTTACCATTTGGTGATTGTTGCCAAATCAACTGTTCCCAAATCGGGCGGCCTACAATATTTTGCGATCGAACTCCGGCAAAATCTAGGGCTGTCTGGTTCACTTCCAGCACGATTCCTTCGGGAGTCAGCAGTTTGGTAAGCTGAAAGGAAGAGTCAAAAATCGCCCTAAAACGCCGCTCACTTTCCCGCAGCATTTGAAATGTTTGAGAACGTTCGATCGCGTAGCGGATCGTCCGCACTAATAATTGGGTGGTAATTTGACCTTTAACAATGTAATCTTGGGCTCCCAAGCGTACTGATTCGAGTCCGATCGCCTCATCGTCCAAGCCTGTCATTACCACCACTGCCGCATCGGGAGCCACTTCTCGCAGTCGAGTTAGCGTTTCCAAACCGTGGCTGTCGGGCAAAGAAAGGTCTAGTAAAACTATATCAAAGGATTGCTTGCCCAGTTGGGCGATCGCCTCCTGCAGGAATTCAACAGACACGAGTTCCCACTCCACTCCGACAGATACTTCCAACAGTTCTGCAAGCAAATCAGCATCAGCCGGATTGTCTTCTACTAACAGAATCTTAATCCACATAGCTTAAAGATTTTTGACTGTAACATTTTCACTGCGTATCAATCTCAGGTTAAACTTTTTGGTTTTTTTATGCAATTTTTATTTGTTAAGCTATTATTGTAAAAGTGTCACTACCGCCAGCCACCAATCCTCAATCAATTAATAAATTACAGGAAGGTGGACAACGGCGAGCCAGAATTCCTCAATTAACCTGACTACTTTAGTAAATTGTACAAAGTCTACAGGCTTAGTTATATAACAGTTGGCATGGAGCGAGTAGGACTTGACAATATCCTCGGGAGCAGCAGAAGTGCTGAGAATCACGACAGGAATTAATTTTAACGTCGGGTCAGTTTTAATTTCTTCTAGCACTTCAACACCGCTTTTTTTCGGCAGATTCAAATCTAGCAAAATCAAATCGGGACGGGGTACGTCCAGATAGGGTGCTTTTTTGCGTAAAAACTTGATTGCTTCGACTCCATCCTCCACAAAATGCAAGTTATTCAATATTTTACCCTGACTGAGGACTTCTCTTGCCAAATCGGCATCGCTGGGCGAATCCTCAATTAACAGAATCTCAACTAATCTAACAGTGCTGGGATCGCTCATAACCTGTTTATCCTTGTGACTATAAAAAAAATAAATGAAATTTAAGCCTTCAGATACTAATTATAGGAATAGTAAAGTAAAAAGTCGCTCCTTTTCCTTCTTGAGATTCCACCCAGATGCGCCCGCCGTGGCGTTCCACAATGCGCTTGCACATCGCCAAACCTATGCCAGTACCGGAATATTCGCGGCGAGAGTGCAGGCGTTGAAAAATAATAAAAATGCGATCGGCATATTGCGGATCGATGCCAATGCCCCGATCGCGCACGCTGAACACCCATTCGCTATCTTGCCGGCCCGCAGCGATATGAATCAACGGGATATCTTCGCGACAAAATTTGATACCATTGGCGAGCAAATTTTGGAATAACTGCACCAGTTGAAATTCATCCGCCATCACGGTTGGCATCGCGTCGCAGGTGATGACAGCTTTTGTTTCGGCGATCGCAATTTGCAAATTAGACAAACTTTGGTTGACAGCAGCGTTGCAATCGGCTAGCTCAAATTGTTTACTTCGGGTTCCCAGGCGCGAATAGACCAACAAATCATTAATCAATTGTTGCATTCTGGTAGCGCCGTCAACAATATAATGAATATATTTATCTGCTTTAGCATCCAAATTGTCTTGATAGCGGTGGGCGAGCAATTGAGCGTAGCTGGTAACGGCTCGGAGCGGTTCTTGCAAATCGTGGGAAGCCACATAAGCGAATTGTTCTAATTCTTCGTTAGAACGCTTCAAATCTTCTGTAAGTTGCAGCATTTGTTGCTCTGATTTTTTACGTTTTGTAATGTTATAAACTAAGGCGCAGCATGACAGCATATTTCCCTGGGAGTCCATGACTGGACTGGCAGACATATCCGTCCAAATATCTTTACCATCCTTAGTTTTGAATTTGAATTCATGTTGTTCAGCGATCCCTTCCTTGCGACGCTCGAAATTATCGAGAGCTTGTTGTTTTTCCGGTTCATCCATGAAGTCCCAAAGCGGCCGACCGAACATTTCTAATTCACTATAGCCGAGCATTCGCGACATTGCGCGGTTCACGTAAGTCGTGACGGCATTGTTATCAATTACCCAAATACCTTCTTTTGCTAATTCAACTATTTGCCTGTATTTGAATTCGCTTTCCTGCAACGCTGTTTCAGTTAGTTTACGCTCGGTGATATCTTTCATAAAACAGTGATAGCCGTTAAATGTTCCTTCGGCATCGCAAGCTTTGACCATTGTTAATTGATTGTGAAAAAATGAACCCTTTTTCCGCACACCTCTAGCTTCAACTTCTACTTTGCCCGAAATTAGCATTTCTTGATAAGCTAATGTCAACATCTCAACATCGTCTGGATGCACGGTAAGCTGCCATTCCATGCCTAGCATTTCTTCCGGTTCGTAACCACATTTACGAGCGTAAGCTCGGTTAACATTCACATAGCGTCCGTCAATGTCCAGCAGCGAAATGCCTTCCACCGCATTTTGCAGAGCATTGGTGAGGTCGCGCAGCTCTTTTTCAGCTTGTTTGCGTTGGGTAGCTGTCGCCACGGCATCGCTAATATCCTGACCGATCGCCAAAAAACCAGTAATATTTCCTTCAGTATCAAATAAGGCTGTCACCGACAATTGCACCGGAAACCGCGAACCATCTTTGCGAATGTAAGTCCATTCATTTTCGTCAGCCATTCCCCCGCGCGGCAAAGTAAAAAAAACTTCCATTCCTGGCTCTATTTTTACTCCCAATTCTTGAGACAAAACTTCCGCTCTTTTGCTTATCTCCAGAGGATCGTGAATGATGGCTGGCGTGACTTTGCCTACCACTTCTCCGGGGGAATAGCCTAAAAGTTGCTGGGCGGCGCGATTGAATATTTTAATTTTACCGTCTGGTTCAGTGGAAATAATTGTGTAGTTAGCGCTGTTAAGAATTGCATTTTGTAGTTGCGTCAATTCCAACAAAGTTATCGCAATTCTTTGTCTGTAAGCTACTTCGTTTTGCAATTGTTGCTTGGAAATTTCCATTTGAGCAGTGCGATCGGCAATTCGATTTTCCAGAGTTTCATTGAGCAGTCGATTTTCCTCTTCTACCAGCTTGCGTTCTGTAATATCAGTAATCGTACACACATAGCTTTTAACCTCCCCATTTTCTCCGATTTGACCTACAGATTGAGCGAAAACCCACTTCACTTGACCGTCGTCAAGACGTTGAAAACGGTACTCAGATTTAAACGGCAATTGCTCCTGCGCGACGCTATACCATTGAGCAAAAACGCTCTCGCGATCGTCTGGATGAATGCCTCGCAACCACCCTTTACCCAAAGCTTCATCGCCGGTAATTCCAGCAATTTGACACCAGGGTTCGTTGACATACAAACAGTCTCCGGCATCGTCAGCATAAAATATTCCAACTGGCGAAGCTTCTGTTAAAGTTTGATAGCGAGCGTCACTTTCTCGGCGTTCGACGATTTCTGTTTGCAGTATTTGATTAATTATCTCTAATTGAGCGGGACTCGTGAAAACTAATGCTTCAGGAATTAACGGAATCAATGCGAAAGCTGTGTAAGCAGAAATGACTGCGGTTATCAGTTTCAAGCTCCCAGAAAGCCAATAAACAGGATGCCAAAGCGTCCAAACTTCCATTATATGAGTAGTGCCGCAGGAGAAAATAAAGGCTCCAAACAGCAAAAAAATGTTGCGAAAGGGCAAGTCTTTTCCTTGAGTGCTAAAATAAATTAGCGATACGGGTATTGAATAGTAAGCCAGGGCAATTATAGAGTCTGACACTACGTGGAGCGCGACTAGATCTCGCTGCCAAAGGTAACAGTGGCCGTGAGAAATATAGTTGCTAGTGAATAACAGGTTATTTAAAAAAGTCCACATGATAAAGGAATGGGTAATGGGGAATCGGGAAGGGGTAATGGGTAATTGGTAATTGGTAATTGGTAATTGAGTAACGGGGAATTTAACCCAATAACTTATAACTTATCTCAAATTTTTGAAATATACATAAGACCGGGCAAATGGAATTCGCACGCCAAACAAACGAAACCCACCGCAGCGGGTTAACGTTTGATTTTCTTCCGTCTTCAGTCTTCAGTCTTCAGTCTTCCGTTTTCCTGATGACGTTGGACGGAAAGCTCCGGGGGGAAAGCAAAACATGACTAATGACTAATGACAACGTATAGGGCCCGCACGCACCATCCACCGCCCCTACTGACTGATGACTAATGACTAATGACTGATGACTAATGACTAATGACTAATGACTAATGACTAATGACTTCTTCCCTCTTCCTTCTTCCCTCTTCCTTCTTCCCTCTTCCTTCTTCCCTCTTCCTTCTTCCTTCTTCCTTCTCCTATAAAAAAAAGGGGCGAGCCAAAAGCCCGCCCCATCATTCATTATGCTACTGCGATTAACCCAAGAGTGCCTTAGCTTTAGCCACCACATTATCAACGGTGTAGCCAAACTTTTCTAAAGCAACGGGGCCTGGTGCGGAGGCGCCGAAGGTGTCGATGCTGATGCTGTCGCCTTCGGAACCTAAATAACGTCCCCAGCCGAAGCTAGAAGCTGCTTCAACTGCTAACCGTTTGGTAACAGCTTTCGGGAGTACAGATTCGCGGTAAGCGGCATCTTGTGCGTCGAACAATTTCCAGCAAGGCATGGAAACGACGCGGACTTTTTTGCCTGCGGCGCGCAATTTTTCAGCGGCATCAACGCAGAGGTATGTTTCGCCACCGGTGCCGATTAAAATGATGTCGGGAGTGCCGCCGTCGTCGGACAAAATGTAAGCGCCTTTGGCTGTTCCTTCGATCGAGCTTCCGGCCAAATTCGGCAAGTTTTGACGGGACAAAGCCATTAATGTGGGGCGTTTGGGGCTTTCAACTGCCACTTTATAAGCACCGGATGTTTCGTTTCCATCCGCAGGGCGCATCACCAACAAATTGGGGATGGCGCGCAGGGAAGCGATGGTTTCGACTGGTTGGTGAGTGGGGCCATCTTCGCCCAAAGCTACGGAGTCGTGAGTCATGACATAGATGACTCCAGCTTCCGAGAGTGCGGAGAGGCGAATTGCACCGCGCATATAGTCGGCAAATACCAAGAATGTGGCGCAGTAAGGAATCAAACCGCCGTGGAGTAGCAGACCATTGGCGATCGCGCCCATAGCGTGTTCCCGCACGCCAAAGCGCAGGTTGCGTCCTTCGTATTGACCTTTTTGGAAATCTTTTTCACCCTTAAGCAGAGTCATGTTAGAAGATGCCAAGTCAGCCGAACCGCCGATCAATTCAGGTAGGACAGCAGCCAAAGCATTCAAACATTTTCCAGAATGATTCCGAGTCGAATCAGCCTTATCTTCTGCCTTGTAAGTCGGGAGAACTTTATCCCAACCTTCGGGAAGTTTGCCAGCAACCGTGCGTTCGTATTCTGCTGCTTCGGCGGGATATTTTGCTTTATAATCTGCAAAAGTTTTATTCCATTCTTCTTCGGATGCAGCACCGCGATCGACTGCTTTGCGGAAGTGAGCCAAAGCATCATCAGGAATTTCAAACGGTGCGTATTCCCACTTCAAGAAATCGCGAGTTGCTTTAACTTCATCGGTACCCAAAGCAGCACCGTGAGAACTGTAAGAATTGCGCTTGTTGGGAGAACCATAACCGATGACTGTGCGGACTTTAATCAGAGACGGTTTGTCCGTGACTTTTTTGGCTTCTTCAATAGCTTTGTGAACTGCTTCTGCGTTAGTATCTTCGTCTAGGTTGGTATTGTCTACTGTAATGACGTGCCAGTTGTAGGCTTCAAAACGCTTGCCGACATCTTCAGTAAAGGCCAAGTTAGTGTCGCCTTCAATGGAAATGTGATTGTCATCGTAGAGGGCGATTAATTTGCCAAGTCCGAGGTGTCCGGCCAAAGAACAAGCTTCGCCAGAAATACCTTCCATGTGACAGCCGTCACCCATGATGACATAGGTGTAGTGGTCAACAATGGTGCTATCGGGCTTGTTAAACTTGGCAGCGAGGTGAGCTTCTGCCATTGCCAAACCGACGGCGTTAGCAATGCCTTGTCCCAGGGGGCCGGTGGTGACTTCTACGCCTTCGGTGACGAAGTTTTCCGGGTGTCCGGGGGTTTTGGATTCCCACTGACGGAATTGCTTGATGTCGTCGAGGCTGACGCTATCGTAGCCGGCGAGGTACATGAGGGCGTACTGCAGCATACAGCCGTGGCCGGCGGAGAGTACGAAGCGATCGCGATTGAACCACTTAGGGTTTTTAGGGTTGAACCGCATGAAGCGATCCCACAGTACGAAGGCCATAGGCGCAGCGCCCATCGGTAGTCCTGGGTGTCCTGATTTTGCTTTTTCTACCGCATCGATGGCGAGAAAGCGGATAGAGTTAATGCAGAGTTCTTCGATTGATTGGGTTGCAACAGCCATAATTCTGGTTTTTATATGTATGAGAGAGTGTGTGCGAGCTCATATTCGGTCAATTGACCGTGATTGTTGTAGGGGCGAGTTAACCAATAATCCTCATCAAAACCAGAGTTTTAGTAAACGCCCCAAACCAAATAGTACGATCGACCGACCGGACACGATCTGTGTGGTCAATTTTGGCAGAAGTGCGATGAGTCGAGTTCGATCGCTCGCGTGTCTGCTATTGAGTTTCTGTGGAACTGCCGTGAGACTGCACTACATATCATCTCACCTGTTGCGACCGACAGACAACTTAATTTTTTAATGTTTCGCCCGCTTTATGCTGTCGATAACAATTTGCGATCGCAAATATTTCAGCAGCCAGGGTACAAAAAGCAGCGTGTATCTGAATTATTTAGCAAATTGGCCCCGTCAGGCAGCTCAGTTATGATAGAGTTTGGTGTTTCTGACATCTTGCACCTGTTGCGATCGAGCTTTCGGGCATCCGCCCTCGGCCTACCCACCAAAGAATTGAGTTGTGGAACAGACCAGAAAGCCTGTGAATGTGACAATGCAGTGCAAGATCTAAGATATTGGTAATTTTAACTAGGCAATAACTAATGACTCTGAGTGAAGCCGAAGTCCGCAGTCAAAAAGTAGACGAACTGCGATCGCAAGGCATAGAACCGTATCCCAGTCAATCCTACGCGCGATCGCACACAGCCCAACAAGTTCGCGAAATATTTAGTCAGCCAGGAAAAGAACTCGAAAACGGACAAAGCGACCCCGAAGAAATTCCCCTGCGATTAGCCGGCCGCATTATTTCCAAGCGAGACAGCGGCAAAATTGGCTTCATCGATTTAAAAGACACCACAGATAAAATTCAACTCAAAATCGAAAAAGCCATCGTCACCGGCGAAGTCGGTTTGAGCTTTGAACAAATCAAAAAATTGCTTGATGTCGGCGATTTTGTCGGCGTAGAAGGTATCGGCTGCCGCACCCCCAGGGGAGAACTTTCTATTTTAGTCCGGGAATTCACGCTTTTATCAAAAGCTACGATCCAATTTCCCGATGCTTATTACGGCATCAACGACCCCGAAGTTTGCCGCCGCCACCGCGAAATGGACTTAGCAAGCAACCAAGAAGCCCTCAACCGTTTCATGCTACGCAGCCGCATCGTCCAAAGCATCCGTTCCTATCTTTGGAAAGCCAACTTTTACGAAATAGAAACGCCAACACTGCAAGCTATTTACGGCGGTGCAGCCGCGAAACCATTCATCACCCACCACAATGCTTTAGAAGTAGATTTGTATTTGCGCGTCGCCCCCGAATTGTTCTTAAAAAGAGCAATTTGTGGCGGTTTCGAGCGAGTATTTGAACTAGGAAAAGCCTTTAGAAATGAGGGCATTGACAGCACCCACAATCCCGAATTTACCTCCTTAGAAGTTTACCAAGCCTATGCAGATGTATTCGACATTTTAACAGTTGTCGAAGACGTGATTTGTTTCGCAGCAGCAGAAGTATTTGGCGATGTGCGGGAAATAGAAAATCAGGGAGAAACAATCAGTTTAGAACGTAAATACGACTACAGCGAAAAATATCCCGGTTTTAGCGGCAAACACTGGCAAGTGAAAACAATGGTAGAAGCTGTCAGAGACGAGTTTGGACTGGATTTTGACAGTTTGGACTTAGAAAGTGCAATATCCTCCGCAACCAAACTAGAAATGCACCTATCTCAGCTAGAAAAACAGAGTTTAGGCTACGTGCTCTACGCAGTTTTTGACAAATTAGTTGTTCCCAAACTAATTCAACCTACATTCATCATCGACTACCCAGTCGAAGTCAGTCCCCTCGCCAAAGGACACCGCAGCAAACCCGGATTTGTCGAGCGTTTCGAGCTATTTATCAACGGCACAGAATACTCCAACGGATTCTCAGAATTGAACGATCCGAAAGAGCAAAGAAAGCGGTTTGAAGAACAATTAGCACAGAAAAATGCAGGAGATGACGAAGCGCATCCAATGGATGAAGATTTCATCCAAGCGCTATCTTTAGGAATGCCAAATTGTGCCGGAATGGGCATCGGTGTAGACAGATTGGTAATGCTTTTAACCAATACTCAAAGCATCCGAGATGCCGTGATGTTCCCAACAATGCGGCCTGTCAAAGATTGATTAGAGGGGAGCATCTCATATTTGTAAAAAGACTTCTTTTGACTCCTTCTTTCTTCCTCTTTCCTCCTGTCTCCTGTCTCCTGCCTCCTACCTCCAATTTCTAGCTTGGCTGCAAAAGTGAGATGCTCCCGATTAGAGTTACTTTTTCAACCGCAGATATTTGCGGATTAACACAGATAAACGCCGATGAAATTACATCGGCGTTTATCCGCGTTTATCTGCGGTTGAAAAACATTTTTAATCTCACCGCATAAACGAACCGACAACACCGTTCATATCTTCAGTCAAAGGATTTCCCAAAGCCTTAAATTTCCACTCGCTACCTTCTCGATAAACTTCTCCCATCAACATATTTAATTTGCCTTCATAGGAAGGGTCATTTGACAAGCGATAGCGAGCGATTTCTTTACCGGCTGCATCTACAGCCCTGACGTAAGCATTTTCTACCATGCCAAAATGCTGTTTTCTTTCTTTACCATTGTAAATATTTACACCCAAGATAATTTTGTGATATTGTGCTGGCAACGAGCTGAGTTTCACCAATATTTGTTCGTCGTCGCCGTCTCCCTCCCCGGTGAGATTGTCGCCGGAGTGTACAACTGTTTTGTCCTTTGATTCTAAATGAGAGTAATAAATTACATCTTCTTTGTAAGCTTTTAATTTGCCATTTTCCCCCAGTAGCAAAGCGTAGGAATCTAGGTCAAAATTTGCACCGCTACTTCTGCCGAAAAGACCTTTTTTAACTTGCGCGACATCCCAGCCCAAAGCCATTGTCAATCGGGATAAGTCGTATTCACTTTTGCTGAGAACAATTGATTGTCCTTTTGTCAAGTTGATAGCCATTGTTTTGTGATTTTGTAAGGTTTATCGTGCAATATGGGATTGATCAAAAGACCGGGCGGTTTCAACAGTACGTCCGATTTGTTTATTCCCAGGATATCCCTTGCAGCATCCCCCTTAAGAAAGGGGACGAAAGATAACTCTCTTGTCCCCTCCCTTTTTTAAGGGGGAGTAGGGGGAAAGCTAAGGGGGGATCGACTTGATCTGAACCGTATTGTTTTATATCGACCTTTTATCCGGCATACTTGTCTACAAAGCTTTGCAAGCCTGAATTGTAGCCATCTCCAACTGCTTGGAACCTCCACTCGCCATCTTTCTTGTAGAGTCTGCCAAACTCCACCGCAGTCTCGCGAGAAAAATCCTCATCCAAATCGTACTTCGTGATTTCTGTGTTAGTAGTGGTATCGTAAATCCTGATAAAAGCATTCCGCACTTGACCGAAGTTTTGCCTTCTCGATTCGGCTTCGTGGATGGTGACAACAAACACAATTTCTTCTACAGAAGGATCGACTTTGGTTAAATCGACTGTAACGGTTTCATCATCGCCCAATCCTTCTCCGGTTGTGCTATCTCCCAGATGTATTACAGAACCGTCCGGCGACTGTTTGTTGTTGTAGAAAACAAAGTATTTTTCGCTGGGAATTTTGCCAGCAGAACCCAACATAAACACGGAAGCATCTAAGTCAAACGCTGCGCCGGTGTCTGTAGCATTGGTATCCCATCCCAAACCGATCCCGGCATTTTTCAGCCCCGGTGCTTCTTTAGATAGATTGATTCTCCCGCCTTTTTCCAAGTTAATAGACATTCGCCCTCCTATTCACAACATCAATCTTAGTTACCGATCGCCATTATATCAATTATCACAGGAGCTTGACAAATTGCTGCTGGTACTCATCCTCTGACATCAGTTCTCGGGTATTTTCCACCCTGTCTAAAAATACGATGCCCTCTAAATGGTCGTATTCGTGTTGAAAAATCCGGGCTACAAAGTCTGTAAGTTCTTGTCTGTGGACTTTGCCGTCTCTACTGGTGTATTCTATCTCGATCGCCCTACTTCTGGGCACCAACCCGCGAATCCCCGGAATACTCAAACAGCCTTCCCAGTCTTTGACTGTTTCTGTGGATGCAGCGAGAATCCGGGGATTAATCATCGCCGTCGGTTCCATCTTAGGGGCTTGGGGATAGCGCAGGTTGGGGCGGGATGCGACGATGAACAGCCGATCGCACTTCGCCGCTTGGGGGGCCGCAATCCCTACTCCGTTCGCCTGTTGGACAGTAGAGATTAGGTTGTCGATGAGCTGTTGAATGCGATCGTCCTTAACATTCTCGACAACTTGCGACGGTTGGCGTAATACCGGATTTCCTAATTGTGAAATTTGCAATATTTCTGACATATTTTTTAGTTATTGGTTGTTGGTTATTGGTTATTGGTTATTGGTTGTTGGTTGTTGGTTATTAGTTATTGGTTATTGGTTATTGGTTATTGGTTATTAGTCTTTACTCGTGAAAATCAATAAACAATTGAGATTGAACTATTCCATAAAGAAATCAAGAAAAATCCTTGGTTCGGGTCTCTGTTTTACAATCTCTATCATCAATTATTAGTTGGTGTTCATTTTGTAGAGAGACTCATTAAGAATTTATTCCTATTAATAACAACTAATATCGTTTCCGCTTGCATCGTCAGGTGATTTAACCGGCGCTAGAACACAGAGTACACAGAGTCCGAGAATATATATATCTGAATCATTCCGATGCTACCGGATTTGATATAACAACAGTCAACTAACAACTAAGAGGGCGGGCACGCACCATCCACCGCCCCTACCAACTAACAACTAACAACTAACAACTAACAACTAACAAATTATCGAACTTGTTGAACAGGCAAACTCCCCGGTTTCACAGTCAAATTAACTATTTGCCCGTTGCGATTAATCTCCATTTGCAACAGGCCGCCAACCTTGGCATTTTGCACGAAATCCTGAACAGCTTCCGACTGAATAATCGGCTGATTGTTAATCTTTTGAATCACATCTCCAGCCCGCAAACCTGCCGCCGCCGCGGGAGAATTAGGAACAACGCTCACAATAGCCACACCCCGATCGACTGCAACTCGCAGATTACTGTTAGCATTGCTGTTAATTTGCTGCTTAACATCAGGAGTCAGCGTCGCCATTTCAATTCCCAAATAAGCGTGTTCGACTTTCCCCGTCGAAATCAGTTCCTTCGCCACCTGTTGCGCCGCCTGAATCGGAATCGCAAAGCCCAATCCTTGAGCGCCTTGAATAATCGCCGTATTCATCCCAATAACTTCCCCCGAAGCATTCAGCAGCGGGCCGCCGGAATTCCCCGGATTGATTGCAGCGTCTGTTTGAATAAAACCGATGCGCTTGTCGGGTACGCCCACATCAGAGCTCGATCGCCCTGTAGCGCTAATAATCCCCGCAGTCACCGAATTGTCCAAACCCAAAGGATTGCCGATGGCGATCGCCCATTCCCCAGGCAACAGCTTATCAGAATTGCCGATCGCCGCCACAGGCAGAGCAGTCGCCTCAATCTTCACCACAGCCACATCCGTCACCTTATCCGCCCCCAACACCCGCCCCTGATAGCTGCGGCCGTCCCTGAGAGTTACATTTACCGTATCTGCACCCTCTACAACGTGAGCGTTAGTGAGAATCACGCCGTCGGCCCCGATCACGAAACCCGAACCCGTACCCCGTTCGATCCCGCCCCTGCCGCCCGAATTCGGTTCTGCACCAAAAAAATCTTCCGGCGAAAGCGATCTATTTGTCGGTTTCACCAAGCGCGAAGCATCGATCCGCACCACCGCCGGGCCTACTTTTTCCACCGCAGCCACAATGAAATTCACATTAGCTGCATCGCCCGACAAAGGAACCTGCGGCAATACTTTGCTACCTTTAACCTCCGTCTTAGGAGGCAGTTGCAATTTCGGTTGCATCACCTCTTGTCTCGAATCACCAGAATTAGGACGTAATTGAGAAACCGTCAGCCGATCGCCCAACATGGCGGCTCCGGCCCCCGTTACCAGCAGCAATATGTAAATTGCCGGTTGCTTCCAAAACTTGCCTGTAGAACTCTTCATAGCCACGTTTTTAGGCTTTCCTGCCACATTTAAATATTTGCTTAGCAGCTCTTTGATACCTGCTATATCGCCGCAGAGCCGCAAAATTTTTGGGCGATGGCTGGGAGCCCCGCAAGCTACGGCAGACTCCCTTAAACTTTAACATTCAGCTTCTCATTTTGGATTTTTGATTGCCGATTTTCGCTGATTTTGCTAAGAGATACGGTTGAAACCGCCCAATCTTGGGCCGCTCTAGCTTCCCAACCACCAACTCGACTAAACTGAACTGTTTGGACTTGAAAATCTCTTAAATGCCGATCGGCAGAGGTAATCGATGGACATTCCCCTCGAAAATCTGTGGAAACAGATACTTGAACGTCTCCAGGTACAACTGAGCAGACCTAGCTTTGAGACCTGGATCAAAACTGCCAGAGCCGAACAACTCGAAAATAACTGTTTGATTGTCAGCGCCCCCAACCCCTTTGCTCGCAATTGGTTGCAAAAATATTACAGAGAAATCCTTGCTGATGCAGTCGAAGAAATTCTCGGCTATCCCGTAGACATTTACTTGACAATTGCCGGGGGAAATGAAACAGGCGACAGCAGCGACTCCGCCACAATTTCGCCCTCCCCCATCGCCACCGATGTCCCCGAAAACAAATCGCTTCACCCGCCTAAACCCGCTAATTTAAACCCCAAATACGTATTTTCCCGCTTTGTCGTCGGTTCCAACAACCGCATGGCTCACGCAGCAGCCCTCGCAGTAGCCGAGTCTCCGGGCCGAGAATTCAATCCCTTATTTTTGTGCGGCGGCGTTGGTTTGGGGAAAACTCATCTGATGCAGGCGATCGGTCATTATCGCTTGGAAATTGACCCCAACGCCAAGATTTTTTACGTTTCTACTGAAAAATTTACTAACGATTTAATTGTCGCAATTCGCAAAGACAGTATGCAAAGTTTCCGCGATCATTATCGGGCAGCGGATGTTTTATTAATAGATGATATTCAATTTATTGAAGGCAAAGAATACACTCAAGAAGAATTTTTTCACACGTTTAATACTTTGCACGAATCTGGAAATCAAGTAGTTTTAGCTTCCGATCGCCCGCCGCAGCAAATTCCCCGCCTGCAAGAGCGTTTGTGTTCCCGATTTTCCATGGGATTAATTGCTGATATTCAATTGCCCGACTTGGAAACGCGGATGGCAATTTTGCAGAAAAAAGGTGAGTACGAAAATATGCGGTTGCCGCGAGATGTGATTGAATACATTGCTTCTAGCTATACTTCCAATGTTCGGGAATTAGAAGGAGCTTTGATTCGGGCCGTAGCATATCTTTCCATTACCGGTTTGCCGATGACAGTTGAGAATATCGCCCCGGTTTTGAATCCGCAAACTGAAACGGTACAGGCGACTCCCGATGCGGTAATTGCAGTGGTGGCTGAGGCGTTTGATGTTTCTGTCGAAGATTTGAAAGGTATTTCCCGCCGGCGCGAAATTAGTCTCGCCCGTCAAATAGGGATGTATTTAATTCGGCAGCATACTGCTTTGAGTTTGCCGAAGGTTGGCGAAGTGTTCGGCGGAAAAGACCACACGACGGTGCTTTACAGTTGCGACAAAATTGCTCAGTTGCGGAACACTGACCCGAATTTGGCTCAAACTTTGCGTCAGTTGAGCGATCGAATTAACGTTGTCAGTCGCAAAAGTTAATAAAAAGTCAGTAGTCATTAGTCATTAGTCATTAGTCAGCAGTCATTAGTCATTAGTCAGCAGTCATTCCAATGCCTCTGCCCCCTGCCTGTGGAAAAACCTGTGGAAAATTTGCCCTTTGTTTGTGGAAAACTTTACTCGATCGCCCAAAACCATTTTTTTACTAAAATGGGCGATCGTATTTAGCAGCTTTTCCACAAGTTTTCCACAGTTTTTGGAAACTACAAGTCATATCCCGCAAACAGTTAACTTTTTTTTCCACAGTTTCCACAGGGCGATCGACATAAAAATAATTCAACAAATTAAAAAAAATCTAGTCCTCAGCGCGTTAACCTCAGAAACCCGATTTCTAAGTATATTTCTCCTTCCTTCACAAAATTTTGCCCATAAACCCGGTTTCTAGCCCCAGAAATAAGCCCTGACAGAGAAAAGTCAGCCCGCCGACTTTCTGTGATAGGATTTGGTTTCGTCTCAAATCCGGTTAATTAACCTCCCATGAAATTGGTTTGCACCCAAAGTGACCTCAACGCCAACCTCTCGTTGGTAAGTCGGGCCGTTCCCTCCCGCCCGACACATCCGGTACTAGCCAACGTGCTCTTAGTAGCGGATGAGGAAAATCAGCGGGTTAGCTTGACAGCTTTCGATCTCAGTTTAGGAATTCGCACCAGCTTCGCAGCAGAAGTGACCGGCGGCGGCAGTTTTACCATACCCGCTAAATTGCTCAACGATATTGTTTCGAGACTCCCAGATGGAGAGATTACTTTAGAAGATGAAGCGGGAGACACCGTAGCATATCTCACTTGCAGTTCAGGCAGCTACCAAGTCAGAGGCATGGGCCCGGAAGAATTTCCAGAATTGCCAGCAATCGAAGCCGGAACAATCCTCAAACTGCCACCCGAAGCCTTGATAGAAGGACTCAAAGGAACTTTATTTGCCACAAGCCCCGACGAAGCAAAACAGGTACTTGCAGGCGTGCATTTAAAGGTATTGCAAGATTGCTTGGAATTTGCAGCGACAGACGGCCACAGATTGGCAGTAGTTCAAACTGTAAATGAAAAAGTCGAAGGCGAAGAAACCCAAGAAGAATTTGAGGTGACAGTTCCGGCTAAAGCATTGCGGGAAGTAGAAAGAATGCTAGTAATGCGGCAGTGGACTGAACCAGTTACGCTGCATTTTGAACATGGTCAAGTAGTGTTTGAATGGGCAGACCAGCGGTTGACAACTCGCACCTTAGAAGGGCAATATCCCGCATACCGGCAGTTGATTCCACCGTCTTTTGAGCGGCAAATTACCTTGGAAAGGCGATCGCTCTTAGCAGCCGTCGAAAGAATAGCAGTCTTTGCCGACCAAAAAAATAATATCCTCAAATGCAGCATCGACGAGGAAAATCAGGAAATCACCTTATCGGTAGATGCCAAAGATGTCGGTAGCGGCAAAGAGTCAATGCCGGCGCAGATTTCGGGAGACAGCATCGATATTGCTTTCAACGTGAAATACTTAATTGACATTTTGAAAACAGCTCAGTCTCCCGAAATTCAACTGCAATTAAACGGCGCTCTGGCTCCTGTAATTTTTCAACCTTTGGGCGGAGTCAATGCTACATTTTTGGTGATGCCCGTTCAGCTAAGAGCGTAACAGTAGGGTGCTCTTCGGCGCACGGCCGTGCGCCGAAGAGCACCCTACATACAGCGTATTCCAGGTTTGTGAAGTGTAGGGACACGGCAGTGCCGTGTCCCTACGCGGAGTTGAGGATAGGCCGGCGTACTTCATAAATGTGGAATCTGCTGTAATTATACCAATTTCATAAAGTAGCGCTAGATATTACCCCCCCAACCCCCCCCCGCGACTTCGGGGGGGCTAAGACTTCATCTATACCACATATGAAAGAAAAATGGTATTAGTTTCTATTTCTTCCCTCTTCCTTCTTCCTTCTTCCTTCTTCCTTCTTCCTTCTTCCTTCAAATCAATGGCAACAAAATCTCAAATTCCGTCCCCGTACCGGGCGTAGAATGCAAATTCAACTTGCCTTTATGCTTCTCCGTCACAATTTGATGAGTAATTGCCAACCCCAAACCCGTACCTTTCCCAGCAGGTTTAGTGGTGAAAAATGTATCAAAAATCCTGCGCTGAATTTCTGGCGGAATTCCCGGCCCGTTATCGGCAATTCTGATCGCTATCCAAGCGTTATTTTGATTTTTTTCGCTTGCTTCTGGGCTGAAACCGGCGTTTTGGCTGGCGGATGATAGCTGTTTTGCATTTGGTCGATCGCCCAAAACATAATTTTGCAATAATTCCGAATTCACGAAGTCTCCGTCAGAACTGTCTATTACCTCAGTTTCAATCGTAATCGCAGCGACAAAACCTGTTTCTTCTTTTACTTCTTCCAAAGCATCGATCGCATTGCTGATGATATTCATAAACACCTGACTCAACTGACCAGAGTAACACTTGACCAAAGGCAAATCCCCATAATTTTTAACTACTTTAAACCCGTACTTCAGACGGCTTTTCATAATTAGCAGCGTACTGTCAATACATTCGTGGAGGTTAGCTTCTTTCAAGTGAGTTTCGTCCATGTAAGAAAAGGTGTGCAGGCTGGTGACAAGTTCCCTCAGTCTCTCTGATGAAGCCTTCATGCTTTTGAGAATTTCCACCCAATCTTCGTGCAAAAAATCAAATTCTATATTTTTTTTGAGTGCGTCAATTTTTTCGCTAGGCCCGACAATTTGCTCGTAAGCAGACAGCAACTCCATGATGTCTTTCGAGTAGTTAGACAAAAAGCCGAGATTTCCGCTGATGCAGGTGACAGGGTTTCTAATTTCGTGAGCTACTCCAGCTACCATCTGCCCCAAACTGGCTAATTTTTCGGTTTGAATTAGTTGAGATTGAGTTTGCTGCCTCAGCAATTTTGTCGCTAATTCGTGAATTTTTGACTGGGCCACTAACAGTTCGCGTACATCTACCAAAGTATAAGTTTGGGGCGACACTTGAACCACAATCGGCTCGTAAAGCAGTTCTTTCGAGCGCTGCAGCGACTTCCGCGCTGCATCCACGATTAAAGTATTGCTAGGAAAAATCAAAGTCTCAATTTCAGCAAAGCGATATAAAGCCTTGATAGGTCGTTTTAAAAATAATTCTCTTCCAAAAGGACGGCTGAGAAATTCTAAAAATCTCCGCCGGGAAATCATGCCGACAAATTTACCTTGATTTGTCAAAATGACTCCCGGTAACAGCGGATTAGTTTCTAACATCTGGGAAATTTTCATCCCGAAATCCATAGCTTCTACTTGAAAATCGTAAAGCGATAATTCTTGGAGAGTAGAGTCTAAACGAAGTTCTCCAGAGTCAGCTTCGGACACGGGTTGTACTGGTATTTCTACGCAAGAAGTATTTAACATAAATTCATCAGCACGCTTTTTTGGTTTTTATTTGCCAGCAGACATTCAGTTACCAAAGCTCAGTCGGTGAGTAGCTGAGTGCTTTTGCCGACATCCCTCTGGCAAACGGCATTTTAAATTACACAAAAAACTGTTTGTGGCAAAGGGGATTTTACCACTCCAAGTATTAGGCAAGTTTGAGGATGGCCGAGATAGATGCGCCTTGGTAATTATGCCTGACTTTATTTTATATTGGCTTGAGGCGTATTAACTGTTATTTAGAGTATTTAACTATTCGTTAACCTTGGGCTAAAAAGCTTAACCTGTCGTTAACAATAACCCGATTGCGCTGGAAGTTATCATTAATTGATGATACAGGAAAATCATTATTGCGGCGCGATTCTCAAATACCCCTGCTCGGTTTACCCATAGAGTCTGGCTGTCTAAACAAGCTTGCTACTTTTATGATTTGTTCGTTGCAACAGGCCAATTTGGCGCAATATTTGGTGATGTTTTAATTGATTAAATTTTTGTGACTTTTTGTGATAATTCGCGCCAGTTAAATCAATAATTATCCGATTGATAGGAAAAATATAAAATTAATTTTAACAACTATTATTTTCCTGTGGAGATATAGATATTATAGGCGACCATTGCTAGGGATCGGATATTGCGGTGTCCGGTGCTGGAATCTGCAACTTTTAATGGTTTCTATAACATTGAGGACGATCGCCAAAAAGTTTCAACGGAATTTTAAACTTAGTGCTGTGCAGAAGGTATGATCGACAGGGAGTCCGCCAAATACGTGAAACTAAATACCAATTTACCAGTAGGCGATCGATGCAACCAGCCCTAACGAATCAGTTAAACAATGCTTTTACCCTTTTTCTCAGCCTGTTAGTAGAAGCAATACCTTTTCTGCTGCTGGGAGTTTTATTCTCAGGTTTGCTGCTGGGGTTTGTAGACGAACGCAAGCTCGTATCCCGCATCCCGCGAAACCCCCTGCTGGGCGCTTTGATGGGGAGTTCGATCGGCTTTTTGTTTCCCGTGTGCGAGTGCGGTAACGTGCCCGTAGCCCGCAGGTTGCTGATGCAGGGAGTACCCGCACCAGCGGCGATCGGCTTTTTGCTAGCAGCCCCCACCATCAACCCGATCGTAGTTTGGGCGACTTGGACAGCATTTCGCGATCAGCCAGAAATAGTAGTTTTGCGGGTAGTCTTTTCTCTGTTTATCGCCACAATCATCGGCTGGGTGTTCAGCGCCCAAGCAGACTTGCGGCCTCTGTTACACCCCTCTGTAGCCCGCGCAATTCCCCTCCCAAAACCAGAGTTTTCCGAACAAAACCTCGCCCAAGACAGCACTCCGCTATTGTTGCAGTCTGGAACATTTATGCTCGGTCAGGGGGGTGCAGTGCCGATCGAATCTTTGCTACAAGAGGAGTGGAAGCCCTTAGCAACAGGCAAAACCGAAAAAACCTCTAAACCTTCTTCGATGTTTCACCGCGTTTCTAGAGAGCGTCTGCGCCTGCTTTTAGATAGTATGGTACAGGAGTTGCGGGAGTTGGGAGGAGTTTTGGTCATCGGAAGCGCGATCGCCGCCATCATTCAAGTTGGCGCACCCCGCGAACTAATTCTCAACCTCGGTCAAGGCCCGGTTTCCTCGATTCTCGCCATGCTGCTATTAGCCGCAGTCGTATCGATTTGTTCTACAGTAGATGCTTTTTTTGCCCTGTCTTTTGCCGCCACATTTACCAGCGGTTCGCTGTTAGCCTTTCTCGTTTTCGGCCCGATGATTGACCTCAAAGGCATCGGTTTAATGCTCTCTATTTTTAAAGGTAGAGCCGTAATTTACTTAATTGTCTTGGCTGCTCAACTAACATTTTTAATGACCCTAGCTGTCAACTTGTATTTAGGTTGATCGATTTGCCCGCACGGACAAATAACGATATAGCATTTCTCATAAAGATGAGGTGCTTTCGGGCATAGGCCAAACCGGCCAAACCGGCCAAACCGGGCATACCTCACCACGCGATCGAACCGCAATAGACTTCCAATTCTCTTTGAGCCAAGAACAATGACAAATAACAACAACTAATAACTAAGGAGCAACAACTAATAACCAATAACCAATAACCAATAACCAATAACCAATAACCAATAACCAATAACCAATAACCAATAACCAAT